>CALCSA010000351.1 GCA_937894185.1 uncultured Clostridia bacterium
TTCCAGCTAATATGTAGAATTTAGTTTTGTTCCCCCCCCGCCAAAGGCGAGGGAGGCATCCTGCCGTCCAAACCGGTGGAGGTAATTTTTTGGCACTCCATGACAGGAATTGCCGAAGAAACTCTCAACGGCATTGTGGCGGACTATAATGCCGGGCCGGGAGCGGAAAAGCAAATTACAGTCACCGCCCTGTATCAGGGCTCTTATGACGAAGCAGCCACCAAGCTGTCGGCTGTCATTCAGTCAGGCGTACAGGAAGAACTGCCCGATCTGATTCAGCTTAGCGCCAAGGGTATTTTTGATATGAAGGAATCGCCCTTCCTGCTTCCCCTCTCCTATATGGTGGAAGCCGACCCCGATGGTCTGCCTCTGGCTGATATGAGTCCCAACGCCCTGCAGTATGTTACCTATCAGAATGAGCTGATCGGAATGCCCTTCTCCAACTCTACCTTTATCCTTTACTACAACAAAGATCACTTCCGGGCGGCAGGCCTTGATCCGGAAAAGCCCCCCAAAACCTTGGAGGAAATGGCGAAAGCCGTGGAAGCTTTGACGGTGAAGGAAGGAAATAAAATTACTCGCTACGGCATCGGAATCAAGATGCGCAACGCACTGCTGGCCAGTTGGATTCCCATGCAGGGAGAAGGAAAGTACATCTTTAACGAGGAAGAGGGCCGCACCGGAACTCCCACTAAAATTGCCATGACGGAAGATGGAACCCTTGCCCATCTGCTCACCGAGTGGCAAAAGGTGCTGGATACCGGCGGCGTGGAATACACAGACGCTTCCCCCTTCGAAAGCTTCCAGACCGAGTTGTACTCCATGATGTTGGCTTCCACCAGCTCCATCACCAAAGCCACCAAGACCATTGGAGATGCCGGGCTCTTTGAGGTAGGCTACGCCGCCTATCCCCGTGTGGATACCAATAGCACCACCGGAAGCGCCATCACCGGTTCCGCTCTGTATATGATGGACCGGGGCGACAGAGACACTTCTTTGGGCGCATGGGATTTCCTCAAGTTTATCGCCACACCGGAAGCCTCGGCCAAATGGTTCTTGGGTACCGGATACTATCCCCCCAACCTGAAGGCAAAAGAACTCCCCGAAATCCAGCAGCTCATTGCCGAAAAGCCCCAGTATGGTCTGCCCTTTGAGATTGCACAGGACTCCGCAAACTATCCCAAGTGCCTGGAGCCCTGGACCCCCTCCTTTACCGATATTGACACAGTGATTCAAAACGAAATCATCCTGTTCAGCGATGGTACCCAGACTCTGGAACAGACCATCGAGAACATCGACACTCAATCTAACCAAAAACTGCAGGATTGGCTCAAGGCCAATACTTAATAGAGCTGATCCCCACCAATTGACGGTATCATAATCATCAGGAGGCTCGAAAGAGCCTCCTGATACCGTGCCGCTCAATAGAACAAGTCTGGAATTCATTACGGGTAAAAGAGGTAATCATCATGCGTTTGGGAACCATGACAGCCCTATTTCGGGAAAAACGGGGGCAGGAAAAATACATTGGCTATATCGAATCCATCCGGCGCTGCCATGCCGCGGGATTTCGGGTGTTGGATCTGAATCTGTGTGCCATGCTGCAAGGCAAAACGGAGCTCAATGGTGACGACTGGGAGCAGGCCATTGACCGAATAGGGGAAGAAGCTGCTAAATTAGGGGTGGAGTTCAGCCAGTCCCACCCGCCCTATCCAACACAGCCCTGGGGGTTTGAAAGCGAGGAGCAGCAGAGCCTCTACGAGGAAATGGCCTACCGGTCGCTGGTAGTAGGAAGCAGGCTTGGGGTCAAGTGGGCGGTCTTTCATCCCTTTTGTGAAACCAAGTTAAGCGAACACGACGTAGGGGCAAGTATCGCTCTGAACCACAAGCTTTACGCCCGTATTATGGAATGGGCGGATCAACTTGGGTGCGGCATTGCTTTTGAAAACATGGCGGACCGAAACAACAAGCGCCGATTCTGCGCCACAGCCGACGAACTGATTCTGCTGGTGGATTCCTATGGTGGTAAGGTTGGTGCCTGCTGGGACTTTGGCCACGGCAACCGCGTCTACACCCATCAGGAAAAGCCCCTGCGCATGCTGGGAAAGCGGATCAAGGCCCTTCATGTGGACGATAATTTTGGGGAGCAGGACCTGCATCTTCTGCCTTATCTGGGCACCGTGGAGTGGGAGACGCTGATGCCGATCCTCACCGAGATTGGCTATGAGGGAGATTTTATTTACGAAATCCGCCTGAACAACTATATGCCCGATGAACTCAAGGATGAGGCGGCCCGTTTTGCCTTTGGAATTGGAACCTACCTGCTGGCATTGGCGGAGGGAAAGCAATGAATCCGGCTACCTCCACCAATTTGTTTGGAAAATGCCGGGACCGGGCCAATACTCCCTATTTGGAGTCCGTGATGCGGTGTAGTAATGCGGGATTTCGCGTTTTGGATTTTTCCTTTGTCGAGCCCTTCTTCATAGAAACCGAGCTCAATGGGGACGACTGGGAAGCAAAAATTGCAGAGGTGGCAGATGCCGCGGCACGCTTAGGTATCCGCTTTACCCAATCCCATCTGCCCTACAATCCCGGGTACTTGCCCACTTGGCGAGATGAGGAGCACCGACAGTTTTACCGGGAGTGTTGCAGGCGAGCTATTTTGGGCAGCGCCATGTTGGAAGTGCCTTGGGCCGTGGCCCATCCCTTTACCGCATGTGGCAGAGAAGAATACGATGATGATGCCAGCGTAGAGTGCAACCGGGAATTTTACAGCGAATTCATTGATCTTGCCCTAAAAAACGGGGTGGGAATCGCCTTTGAAAATATGATTGAATACCCTCAGCGCAGGAAGTTTTCTGCACGGGCCGAAGAACTTGCCATGCTGGTGGATTCCTTTCAGGATCCCAGAATCGGGGCCTGTTGGGATTTTGGCCACGGCCACCGTATGTACCGGGACCTGTCCCGCCCGGTGCGCATTCTGCAGTCCCGTCTCAAGGCTTTGCATGTAAACGACAACACCGGTATTTCCGATTTGCACCATCTGCCCTTTTGGGGGACGGTGAACTGGGAAGAAGCGCTGGCAGCCCTGGGGGAGATAGGCTATCAGGGTGACTTTACCTACGAGGTATATGGCATCACTAAACTGATGCCGGATGTGTTGCGGGACCATGCTGCCAAAATGGCATACCATATTGCCGACTATTGCCTGCAAAAATACCAGCTGTCTCAGCCGGCCGTATCAATAGAAGTTTGCAAAAAAGCCCCGGAAAATGTTGGGCGGCAAGGGTAAGGGGGGATGCGGAGATAAACTTCGGCCACAGACCGGCCTTCAATATACAAATCAGGTAAACAGTCACCAAGTGCAGATAGGCAGGGGGATTTTTCCGAATCCCCCTGCCTATCTGCGAATTGCTTGATTGAGCCGTTCCAACATGCTGGAACGGCTCAATTTTTCTTGCATTCAGAGCTGGGTACGATAGCGTCCCTGTATTCGTCCAGTAGCTGTCGACGAGTATTGGTTGAGTTTTGGTAGTGTCAAGAGTTATGCGCAAATTGGTTTGCAGACTCTGCCGGGATGATGTCAACCGGCAATAGAGACGTCATCCGCAGCTGTCTCCAAGTGCTT
>CALCSA010000352.1 GCA_937894185.1 uncultured Clostridia bacterium
CTCATGAAAGCGCCGGTAACAGTCCTCCAAATCCTCCCGGCCGGTGTGGAAGGAGTAGGCGTCCTTCATGGTAAACTCCCGCACCCGGATAAGGCCGCCCCGGGGCCGGGCCTCGTCCCGGAACTTGGTCTGAATCTGGTACACCGCAAAGGGGTACCGCTGGTAGGACTGGCCGTACTCCCGCACCAGGTGGACGGCGGCCTCCTCGTGGGTCATGCCCAGCACCATGGGGCTGCCGTTTCGGTCGGCAAAGCGCAGCAGCTCGCTGCCCACGCTTTGGTATCGCCCCGATTCCTCCCACAGGGAGCCGGGCAGCGCCACCGGGAACAGCACCTCCTGGGCGCCCAGGGCGTCCATCTCCTCCCGGATGATCTCCTCGATGCTGCGGCAGATGCGCCGCAGCAGGTTGGTCTGGGTGTAAATGCCGTTTGCCACCTGCTTGATATAACCGCCCCGCACCATCAGAATATGGCTGGGGATGACGCAGTCCGCCGGGGTTTCCTTAAACCGCTCCCCCACCAATGCCGAAACCTTCATCTTCATACCCTCCCGCACATAAAAAAATCCGTCCCAAGCAGTTTTGCTTGGGACGGACGTCAAAGTCCGCGGTACCACCCAGCTTCGGGCCATGGGCCCGCACTCGTCGGCGCAAAACGCCTGTCCCCGTGACGGGGGGAATCCGTCGGGCCTTACGGGCAGTCCCGCCCCTCGGCCCGCAGCTCCAAGACGGGTTCCCCATGGCTCCTGCGTGGACTTGCACCGGCCGCCCACTCTCTGCGCCATTCCCCATGGGTACTGGTTCTCTTCGTCGCCTTTGGCTACATGATAGCAGGGTTATGGGGGGATGTCAACGGGGGCCTTGGATTCTGCCCCGGCGGCGAAGCCGTGCGCTTACAGCTTGGTCAAGCTTATCCGAAAAAATTGCCACAAAAATGGCCGGAATCAAAAACAGCCAATGGTTTTCCTTCATGATGTCCCTCCCGGTCTATCCATCCTCGAATCGGCAAATTGAGATTTGCCTGATCCATTAAAATGCTAATTAAAAAATAACAGAGCCGCCGCCAACAGATTTGCCAAGAAATGTGCTGTTGCACTTGCAAACGCATTATCTGTTTTACGAAAAACAATTCCATACAATATTGCGTTAAGAAAAACGAACAGAATGTCATATAATACGACAATTATCTTTCCCTGAGTATAGTGGCATACCGCAAAAAGTATCGATGAAATAATGAGAGCCGGCACAAACGGAATTACTTTTGAAAGCTGCTTTTGAAAAAATGCCCGCCAAGCAATTTCTTCACCTAAGGCGGTTACCATAAATTGAATGATCAGCAGCAAGAATTTATCCAGCGCAAGAAAGCCAATTCTCCCTACAACATGGCCCATAAATTCCGGCACAAACAACTTTGCTATTATATAACAAATGATATTCATCATTGATGGCAAAAAAATTAAAATGAGCGTCTGTTTGTCCTTC
>CALCSA010000353.1 GCA_937894185.1 uncultured Clostridia bacterium
GTCCTACCGGCCCCGCCGGTGCTGACGGCGCTCAAGGCCTTATCGGTCCTACCGGCCCCGCCGGTGCTGACGGCGCTCAAGGCCTTATCGGTCCTACCGGCCCCGCCGGTGCTGACGGCGCTCAAGGCCTTATCGGTCCTACCGGTCCTGCCGGCCCGGTGGGAAGTGTAGAGTTTAGTCCGTTTAATGTTTATGTTCAGGCGGGAGCTACAGGCGGGGACGGAGTACAAGCCAATCCCTTTGGAACGATTGAGGAAGGCATCGCCGCTGTGCAGCCTGGCGGAACGGTTCATATCCTTGCGGGAATGTATCCGGTCACCGCCACAATCACCCTTAATAAGGCCAATGTAACACTAAAGGCCGCTCCCGCTTCTATCATAGAGCTGCAGAGCGCTGTAATAGCCTTTTTGGTTACAGGAGGGGGAAACACTCTTGACGGCTTGACCATAACGAGTGATAATCCGTACGCTGTAGAGTTCATTCAGCTTGCGGGCGCTAACAATAAGATTATCAATTCTATTATTTACGGGCCTCCGCAGTCTGGTCCTTCTATAGACTGGGTTGTTAACCGCGGCTTTGTAACGCAAGGAAGCGTAACAAACCTCCTTGTGCAGAACAATATTTTCTATTCCATGCGCCAGCCGGCTTATTTAAATCCCAACTCCACTGGATTTATTACAGGTAATGTGGTATACGAAACCCGGGGATTTGTCGTAGATCGGGCAATTTTCGTATTTTCAGGCAACTCTTGGGGCAGCCCCGAAAATGCCGTTGATATCGCGTTGCTTGCGGGAACCATAAGCGATGCTCCCTACAATCCTCTTGCAAATCTCAGCGAAAATAACAGCAGTGCGTTAATCAGCGACCAGAGGGGATAATTTCTCTGGGTTAAAATTTATAAAGCTTGTTCCAAATCGGCATAAAGATGCTTGGAGCATACGCGTAAAAAATAACTTCTAAAGTTTCTGTGGCAGGGTGGTAAACGCATTTTACTGCCCTGCCACTTTTGCCGATTTGTGTTTTCCCATTACAGCGGGCTCTACCGGCCCCGAAGATTCCAAAGGCCCCGGCACCCCCAACCCTTGCTCTGACCGATAGCATCCATTAAATCATACTAAGCCAAGCCGTAATGGAGAGGAAAGGTACCCGGGTACCTCTCCTCTTTTTATGGTTTGCACCCGGCAGGCTCTTTGCGCTTTACCTGCCCAAGCTTTAAAAAGGGGGGAGATTATCCCTCTGAAAAACGGGGAGACTATACAAAAACCAAGATTTTCCCGGCAGGAGTTTATCCTTGCATTTGATAGAAATTCTTGGTAAGATAATTTTAGAAGTCAAATAAGACAAGGGAGTTGGTAACATGGCAATCGTAACCACTACTCAGATGTTTAAGGACGCCTATGCAGGCGGCTACGCTATCGGAGCCTTTAACGTTAACAATATGGAGATCATTCAGGGCATTACCGAGGCGGCCAAAGAGCTCAACGCTCCTCTGATTCTTCAGGTCAGCGCCGGCGCCCGGAAATACGCCAACCACACCTATTTGATGAAGCTGATCGAGGCCGCTGTGGCCGAGACCGGGCTTCCCATCGCCGTTCATCTGGACCACGGTGACACCTTCGAGCTTTGCAAAAGCTGCATCGACGGCGGCTTTACCTCCGTTATGATCGACGGCTCCCACCATTCCTTTGAGGACAACATCAAGCTGACCAAGCAGGTGGTGGAGTATGCTCACGCCAAAGGCGTCTGCGTAGAAGGCGAGCTGGGCCGTCTGGCCGGCATCGAGGACGCTGTCAATGTCTCCTCCGAGGATGCCTCCTACACCCGCCCCGAAGAAGTGCAGGAGTTTGTAGAGCGCACCGGGGTGGACAGCCTTGCCATTGCCATCGGCACCAGCCACGGAGCCTTTAAGTTTAAGCCCGGCCAAAAGCCTCAGCTGCGCTTTGACATTCTGGAAGAGGTGGAACGCCGCCTGCCCGGATTCCCCATTGTGCTCCACGGGGCTTCTTCTGTCATTCCCGAGTATGTCAAGATGATCAACGAGAACGGCGGCAAGATGGACGACGCCATCGGCATCCCCGAGGATATGCTGCGCAAGGCGGCCTCCATGGCGGTATGCAAAATTAACATCGACTCCGACCTGCGTCTGGCCATGACCGGAACCATCCGCAAACATTTTGCCGAGAACCCCTCCCACTTCGACCCCCGCCAGTATCTGGCTCCCGCCCGGGAAGCCATCAAGGGAATGGTTGCTCACAAAATCAAGGACGTGCTGGGCTGCGACGGCAAGGCAAAATAGAAGGCCGATTCCATCCCATTTTAAACAGAAGAACGCCAAAAACGCCGGGAAGTTTCCCGGCGTTTTTTATTGGGTTAGAGGGACAGCAGCTCTATTTGCTCACAATCCCCGCTACCAGCAACCCCATAACCAGTCCGTAGATGGAGGAGCTTAAAGGGTTGGCGGTGATAGGGCAGGAGCCGGTGGCGCATCCCACCAGTCGATAGTAAAGATACCCCGCCGCCAAGCCGATGAGGCCGCCGATAATGTATCTGGTCATGTGTTCACCCCTCCTTGTGGTTGGCTGTCAAAGCCTGAATGGTTCTGCTTTCACTATACCAAAAACCACCGGGAGGGACTGTGATTGGGTCACATTGGCGGAACAAGGCGCAGAGGGCGGCGTTAAATCAGCCTTCCTCCAGCTTTTCAAACACCCAGGCCGTCAGCTCGTTCAGGGAGGGGTGGATGATCATGGAATCGTTGATGGGGGCATAGCTTCCCAGATGGGGACAGAGAATCCGCAAGCCTTCGATCTCCTTGGCAGCGGCGGTTTGCTCCAGCTTTTTCTTACACCGGTACCCGGCGTTCATCAGGTAGACAAAGGGTTGCAGCAGCACCGATGCCTGTGGCCCCACAATGTGAACCCCCAGAATGTTTTTGTTCTTCCCCACCAGCATTTTGACAAAGCCGTCGTCGTCGTCCTCCTCCCGGTAGCCCATGGCCCTGCCGCCCACCACCTCGGAATAGTAGTTCTTGGCGGCTTTGTAGGGAATTCCCTGCGCCTGAAGCTGGGCCTCCGTCCGGCCCACCCGGGCCACCTGAGGATGGGTAAAGATGGTCCATGGGACACTGTGGTAGTTGACCTCCTTCTTCTCCTCCCCGGAAAAGAGGTTTGCCATGAGAATCTGAGCCTCGTGGTTGGCCTTGTGGCGGAACTGGTATTTGCCGTTGATGTCCCCCAAGGCCCAGATGTTTTCCCGGGAGGTTTCCAGATAGAGGTTGGTCGGAATCCAGCCCTGCTCATCCACCTCCACCCCTGCTTTGCCCAAATCCAAAGTGTCCCCGTTGGACCGCACTCCGGCGGCGATGAAAATCTCCTGACAGGGCAAGGCGGTCCGCTCCCCCGTCACCCGGTTTTCCACGGTGAGGTACTTGGTATCCCCCTCCTTGGAGGCCTCCACCGCCACGCTTTCGGTCACCACCCGGATGCCGTTTTTCTCGAACTGCCTTGTGACAAACCGGGAAACCTCCTCTTCTTCCTTGGAGAGAATCCCGTGAGAACGGACCACAATGGTGACCTTGGTGCCAAAGGCGGAAAAGATGTGGGCAAACTCCGCGCTGATGGCCCCGCCCCCTACAATGACAAGGCTTTCCCAAGGCTTTTGGGGGAAACCCTCGCCAAAAAAGCCCTCGTAAGTGAGATATCCCGTCTCCTCCAGCCCCGGAACAGTGGGGACAAAGCTGCGGGCCCCGGCAGCGATGACGAATCTCTTGCCGCCGATCATCTCCTCCGGTCTGCCGTCCCGGTAGCGGATCACCATCCGGTCTGGCCCGGCAAAGGAGCCCCTGCCTTTATAAATGGTCAGGTTGGGCGCCTTCCGCAGGTTGGCTTCAATGGTTTGATGAAAGTCAATCTGCTCCCACATGCGGGCGGAAATCTCTTCCCAATCAATGGAAGGGGTGCCCACCTCCACCCCAAACCGCTGGGAATTTTGAGCCTCCCGGATAAAATCCGCCGGATACACCAGCATTTTAGAGGGGATGCAGCCCTTGGTCAGGCAGGTTCCCCCAAACTTGGATTCCTCCACCAAAGCGCAGCAAAGCCCTTGACTCAGGGCTTCCTCCAACACCATCAGGCCGGCTCCGCTCCCCACAATCACCAGATCGTACTGCTTCAAAGTATCACCTCGTCTACTATTTTGACTGAACATGGCTCCCTTATTGTATACCAAGTTCATCCTGATATAAAGTCTATCCATGGTGGCTCATTTTGTCAATGAATCGGGCAGGGGAGTATAACCGTTATATTTTTATTAAAATATTGTTAAAACATTGACACAGGAGTAAGGTTTGGTAAAATAAGGGCAGGAGGTGATGACATGCAGTGGCTGACCATCGGCCAGATGGCCAAGCTGAATCAGATTTCCCAGCAGACTCTTCGGCTATACGACAAAAAGGGGCTTCTTTCCCCCTGCAAAAGGGGAGACGACAACCGCTACCGCTACTACGATATCAAGCAAAGCGCCGTGCTGGATATGATCCAGTACATGAAGTCTCTGGGAATGAACCTGCGGGATATTAAAACCCAGCTGGACAACAAGGATTTGGACTATTTGGGCAATGTGCTTCATCAAAAGCAGCAGCAGATTCAGGAGCAGATTGGGGAGCTTAAGATGCAGCGCCGGGCGGTAGAGCGCACACTGGAAAGCTTTGAGCGGTACCGGGCAGCCCCCCGGGACGGCACCATTGTGCTGGAATACATCGGCAAGCGGCAGATGTACTCCATCGACACCCACAACAACTTTTACGATCAGGGCATCGAGGTGTACGAGGAAATTCTGCGGGAACTGCGCAACCGCCTTTCCCAGGACAAGCTGCCGCAAATCTACTTCTGCAACGCGGGAACCATCCTGCGCCAAAAAAACCTCTTGGCCGGACACTTTTATTCCACCGAGGTGTTTGTCTTTGTGGACCGGGAGTTTGCACCACCCGATCTCATCACCGTTATCCCCCCCGGTAACTACCTTTGCATCTACTGTGATAATTTTTATAAGGAAAAGGAATATGCCCAGCGTCTTTTGGAAAAATCTAAACAGGAGGGATACATCATCTGCGGCGACTACCTCTGCGAAACCGTTGCGGAACTTCCGGTTATCGGCAGCGGAGAGCGGGGAATGTTCCTGAGGCTACAGGTTCCCGTTAAATTCCACTAAAGATTCTGTTATTTTTTTATCAATATTCCGGTTGACCTTATAGCAACAGCAACCCTTACAATGAAGGAAAGGGCAGGATGCCGGTTCTGTCAATACATACTATATAGAAAGAGGGTTGCTTCCATGAATCGTGAAAAAATCCGTGTCGTACAGTACGGCTGTGGGAAGATGTCCAAATACACTCTGCGTTATTTGTATGAAAACGGCGCAGAAATTGTGGGGGCCATCGACGTCAATCCCGAAGTGATCGGAATGGACGTAGGAGACTTTGCCGGGCTGGGCACTCAGCTGGGGGTCAAGATCAGCAGCGACGCCGACGCCGTGCTGGACAGCTGCGACGCCGACATCGCCATCCTCACTCTGTTCAGCTTTATGGATGACGTCTATCCTCATTTCGAGCGCTGCGCTCGCCGGGGCATTCATATCCTCACCACCTGCGAAGAGGCCATCTACCCCTGGACCACCGCTTCTGCCATCACCAACAAGCTGGATAAGCTGGCCAAAGAAACCGGCTGCACCATTGTGGGTTCCGGCATGCAGGACATCTTCTGGATCAACATGATCGGCTGTGTGGCCGGGGGAGTCCACCACATCGAGAAGATTGAAGGCGCTGTCAGCTACAACGTGGAAGATTACGGTCTGGCGCTGGCCGAGGCCCACGGCGCCGGCATGACTCCTCAGGAGTTTGAAGAGAAAATCGCTCATCCCACTACTTTGGAACCCGCCTATGTCTGGAACTCCAACGAGGCTCTCTGCAACAAGATGAGCTGGACCATCAAGTCCCAGACTCAGAAGTGTGTGCCCTACTTCTACGACACCGATTTGTATTCCGAAACGTTGGGCCGCACTATCCCCAAGGGGGACTGCATCGGCATGAGCGCCGTGGTCACCACCGAGACCTTCCAAGGGCCGGTGATCGAGACTCAGTGCATCGGAAAAGTATATGGCCCCGACGACGGCGACATGTGCGATTGGAAGATTACCGGCGAGCCGGACACCACCTTCTTTGTTCAAAAGCCCGCCACCGTGGAGCACACCTGCGCCACCATTGTCAACCGCATTCCCAGCGTCCTGCGGGCCTCGGCAGGCTATATCACCGTGGAAAAGCTGGAGCCTGTAGAATACCTTTCCTACCCCATTCACCTGTATCTGGATTAATCCCTGTCCCATTCGCCCTTTCTTGCTAACACAAAGGCGCCTCCGGTCATTGGGCCGGAAGCGCCTTTGCTTGTATGGGAAAAAAATATGGAGATACCTTAGTTATCCTTGCTCCCGCCCTACAACAGATTGGCGGGCAGCAGGGTTTCTTTAAACTTCTGAGGATTGACCAGTTCTTTCTTCTTAAAGTAGCGGCTGAAGTAATGGATGGACTTAAACCCTGTCATCTCCGCGATTTCCGTAATGGTGTAGTTGGAAAAGCAGAGCAGCTCCTTGGCCCGAAGCAGCCTGCGCTGCCCCAGCCATTGCAGGGCGGTGGTTCCCGTGTATTTTTTAAACAGGTAGTTGAGCTGGGCCTGATTGCGGTTGACCATGGTACATACACCATCCAGCACATCGTCATCGGCCAAATTCCGGTCGATGTAATTGACACTCAGCCGCAGGACGGGGTCGGTAAAGGCCTCCCACTGAAACTGTTCCAAGCCGTCATCCTGTTCCCCGTTTTGCTGGGCAACGGCTTCGAACAGCAGGCGCATCAGCCCCAGATTGGCCGCATCCTGACAGTGAGGAGTGCGGCGTTTGCATTCCCAAATCATGTTCAGGATAATCTCCCGGGCAGAAAGATTGCGCAGGGGCAACACCCGGAGTGTTCGGCCCAGACATTGGGACAGCCGTTGGTTGGCGACGGTAAAGGTGATCTGAATCAGGGTCATCTTTCCTTTGGCAAAAACGCCGCTCCCGCCGGGGAGATAGGCACACTGCCCTTCGGACACGGCCAGTGTGCCCCCGTCTCCGATCAAGATGCCCTCTCCCGACACAAACAGGAGTCTGGCACGGTCAGATGCTTCCAACCCGGAAGGGGACTCGATTCTTCGGATACTGTGCACCTGTACATCTGTAATCAGCATGGTATGTTTCTCCAAATACTACAGGCTGCTGTCCACATAACCGGCGGCGCCTCCGATATGCTGCTGCATAACCTCAAAGGCGGCCTGTTGATCGCGGTTGTGCAAGGCCTCGTAAATTTTGCGGTGGAGCAAAATGGAGGTGGCAAGGGCGTTGGGCGGCTGAATGGTCACCTCGATGGAGCTGGTGACCAAATCCATCAGCAGCTCCTGAATGGTGACCAGCACCTGATTGTGGCTGCACTTGGCCACCAGATAGTGGAACTTGGCGTCGTACCGGTTGTACTGAGTCAAATCCCCCTCCATGGCACACTGCTCCATCTTTTCCAGACAGGTCTTGACCTTGGCGAGCTCGGTGGGGGTGGCGTTTTGAGCGGCCAGCTGGGCGTTTTTGCACTCGATCAGCAGCCGCACCTCCAGCACATCCTGCACATCCTTTTTGCCCATCATCAGCATGGGAAGAAGCGGTTTCATAAAGGATTCCGGCCCCAGCTTTTTGACAAAGGTGCCCTCGCCCTGGCGGACGTCAATGATGCCGGTAAGGCTTAGCTTGCTGATGGCCTCCCGCACCGTGATCCGGCTGACGGAAAACATTCGGGCCAGTTCGTTTTCCACCGGCAGCTTGTCCCCGGCCTGAAAGTCGTTGTTCAAAATCATAGTTTGAATCTCGTTGGCTACCTGATCACTTAGCTTAACTCTTGTAACCTTCAAACAGAACCACTCCTAACCCTTTGCATTGGTTCCCATCGCCCCAATCGAACTTGGGATTAGGGCTTTTCCGTCTGCTATATCCCCATAATTTTAATAATCATATAATGATAATATCATATTTTGAGGAAGTTGTAAATAATATTTTGTAATATTTCGTTAAAATCTAGTGCTAAACTCTAAAAAATATGGCATTTTTATAAAATGTGCAACAAATACCAAGGTTTTGTGCAAAGACGAATATCTTTAATTTGACTATAATATAAGCATAATCATCTGTTGATATGATCATTATTTGGGTTTTGACACCGCTTTTAACGTTTAGGGCATGGCGCATCGCCCGCCTTTCTCTGTTTTCCTCGTTCCGAGAGTTCGGAACGCTTTGCACCCATTCCACAAAAAATTCAAAGGAGAAGAAACATGAAAAAAGCAATCGCATTGACACTGTCTTTATTGTTGGCAGTGGCTCTGGCCGCCTGTTCGCCCCCTTCGGACCCCACACCCCCCGCTTCCCCTGCGGCAAGCCCGGCGCCTGCCGGAAGCGAAGCCGCCCCCTCCGGTGACAGCGCCCCCGCAGAGGGCACTACCATTACTTATGTTACCTTGGGCGACACCGGCATGAATCAGCTGCAAAAAGCCGCCGAGGAGTTTGAGGCCGAAACCGGCATCAAGGTCAAGCTGGAATCCTGGGCATATTCCGATGCCTACCAGAAGATCATCACCCTGTGCGAAGCCGGCACTCCTCCCGATGCCATGTACGGTTTTTCCGGCTGGACCCAGCAGTTTAAAAATTTGGGCTACACCGTGCCTCTGGACAACCTGATCAGTCAGGAGCTGAAGGACGACTTTTCCAAGGCCGCTCTGGATGTCTGCACCGTGGACGGTCAGATGTGGGTGATGCCCTCCTACATGTCTATCCGCTCCATTCTGTACAACAAGGACATGCTGGATGCCGCCGGCATCACCCAGCTGCCCACCACCTGGCAGGAGTTTTTGGAAGTGGCTCCCAAGCTGGCAGGCGACGGCAAGTACGCTTATTCCATGGTGGCGGGTCATCCCAAGAACACTCTGGACTGCTTCCTGCCCATTCTGTGGGCCTATGACGGCGATGTAACCGCTGCCGACGGCAAGACCAACGGCTTTAACAACGAGAACGGCATCGCCGCCCTGCAGGTTTACTGCGATCTGGCCAAGTTTGCCGTCCCCGACTACGGCGAAGCCGACATTAACTTCACCCAAAACAACTTCACCACCCAGACCGCTGCCGCTTACATCCACAACGCTCAGGGTCTGGCCGCTCTGGCCGACGCCGGCGAGGATTACAGCTGGGCCGTAGTGGGCGCTCCCCTTAAGGGATCCGGGGGTTCCCAGTACTCTTTGGGCATCATGGACGTGGATCTGGTGTTCAACACCGGCAACGAAGCCGCTGCCGGCAAGTGGCTGGAATTCTGGCACACCAAGGACCGCATGGGCGATGTGGTGGAGCAGGCCGGTTGGGTTCCCAACCAGAAGAGCTTCTTTGACCGCCCCGCCTTTACCGATCCCGCCAACGTCATGGTGGCTCCCTTTGCCGAGCTGGAGCCTCTGGCCAAGTTTAAGCCCACCATCTCCAGCTGGGAAGAAGTGCAGAAGGTGATGGCCGACTATATCACCAAAGCCGTGATGGGGGAGATGACTCCTGCCGAGGCCTTTGCCGAAGCCGGCCCTCTGGTAGACGAACTGCTCCAAAAGTAAGGAAGATGTCGGTGTGGGCGAAGGACTGCGGTTTTTTGCCCACACCGCTTATCCCACCCAAAGGGGAAGGGAACGCTCTTTGGGCCACAGCGCGCCGATGTTCTGCCATACTATCCGCCTGGGGTTTTGGCCCAGCGGCAATTCAGTTGCCGGACGAAGGCGCTTTGCCCTTTGTCGCAGAAGCAGAATCGTATGATTCCAGTGATCTCCTAAGGCGGTCATAAGAATTGGAGGAGAAGCCATGAAACAGGCCAACCGGCGGGAAAATCTGCTGAACCTGCTTTACATTTTGCCTATGCTGGCTGTTTTTGCAGCATTTATCATCTATCCCATTATAGAGGTTTTTAATCTCTCCGTTTATGACCGTACTTCCACCGGTCAGTATTTTTATGTGGGGCTGAACAATTTTATCAAATTCATTCACCACCGGGAAACATCCCGGCTGCTGCTCAACACCGGTATCTGGGTGTTTGTGGGCACGTTTTTCAAGCTGCTGTTCGGCTTGGGCATCGCTCTGGTGCTATATCAGGCCTTTCCCGGGAAAAAGGTAATGACCGGCATTATCCTGATTCCCTATGCTATGCCGGCGGCGGTTTCTTGCATGATCTGGCGGCTGATGTACAACCCCGTGTTTGGGCATATCGGAGATATTCTCACCCGGCTAGGGCTAATCAGTGAACCCTTAAACTTTTTGGGGAACACCAAAACCTCCCTGCTGGCGGTGATGATTGTCAACGTGTGGGCGGTAGCGCCTTTTTGCGCCCTTAACATCCTTTCCACGTTGTACTCCATCCCCACCTATATTTACGAAGCCGCCAAAATTGACGGCGCCAACAGCATTCAGGCCTTTTTTAAGATCACCCTGCCCCTGATTGCATCGTCCATGCGCACTCTGGGACTGCTGGTGGGCATCTGGGCCTTTAACTCCTTTGACGTTATTTTTATGATGACTCAGGGCGGTCCTGCCAACTCCTCCTCCATTCTGGTGAGCAACATCTATCAGAATGCCTTCCAATTTAACAACCGGCCTTACTCGGCGGCGGTGAGCGTGGTCTGCTTTGTGATTCTCTCAATCTTTGCCCTGCTCTATGTCCGCTCCAAGGAAGGAGATGTGTCCTATGAATAAGCCTTCCGCCATCAAAACCGTCAAGCGGATTTTCTTTGGTCTGCTGGTGCTGCTGATTCTTTTTGTCATGCTTTTTCCCATTGTGGCTATGATCTCGGTCTCACTCAAGCAGGCCAACGAGGTCTTTACCGTACCGGTGACTTGGATTCCCAAAAAGCCCGCTTGGGAAAACTACCCCGCCGTTTTTAGCAAGATGAAGATGACCACCGGGTTCCTGAACAGCATTTTGATTACGGCGGCATCCATTGGCGGCATTATGCTGCTGGGAATTCCCGCGGCTTTTGCCCTTTCCAAGCTCCGCTTTGTCCTAAAAAAGCCGGTCTACTACATGGTGCTGGTCAGCCAGATGTTTGCCCCGGTCATTGTCATCATCCCCCTGTACAGCCTGATGAACCGCATGGGGCTTATCGACAGCCGGCTCAGCCTTGTGATTATGAACATTACCTTTAATCTGGCTTTTATCGTTCTGATGCTCAAGGCCACCTTTGACAGTGTCCCCAAGGAGACGGTAGAGGCCGCCAAGATTGACGGCTGCAACTCCTTTATGACTCTGGTGTGGATTTTTGTGCCTATTTCCCGCACCGGAATTGCCGTCGCCATTATCTACGCCTTTACCCGCAGCTGGAACGAGTTCTTGTTTGCCTTTACCTTTATGTCCAGCACCGAAAAGAAAACCATTATCGTCAGCCTTTACGAGGTTCTGAAAAACAACCCCGCGGTGGGAATTCCATGGCATCTGGTCATGGCGGGAGCGGTCTGTGCCACAGTGCCGCTGGTGGTGTTGTTTATCCTCATCCGCAATTACATTACCGGGAACGCAACAGCCGGTGCGGTAAAATAGAATTAGGAGATGCCAATTATGGAGCGCAAACCAGGTTGTTTTTACTGCGAACAGAATGAACAGTTCCAGAGCGTGCTGTTCCGCCTGTGTGATCTAAAGGTTTCCACCGTGTTCCTCTGCCGGGACCAAACGCTGCCCGGCCGCTGCACCATTATGTTTCGGGAACATTACGAAGAGCTGTACGATATTCCAAAACAATTGCGGGACGACTTTATGGACGATGTCTGCGCTCTGGCTCAAACCATTACCGAGCTGTTTGGCGCCGACAAAATCAACTATGCCATTTACGGGGACGAAGTGCGTCATGTTCACTTTACCCTCTGCCCCAAATACAAGGATAAACTGGGCTGGGGCAAGCCCTTTGTCCTCTTCCCCGAGGAAAAGGACCTTGTTATTCTCAGTCAGAAAGAGTACAATAAACGCATGGAGCAGATTGCCCGGAACCTTCGCCAAAAGAGGGGGTTGTCTGTATGAAGGTAACCCTTCCTTATGGCAAGGAGCGGGTTAGCTTTGCGGTAGAGGATGCTTCCTTTGCCGGAATGTACGACCCCCAGCCGGCCCAAGCTGCTCAAAATCCTCTGGCGGAACTGGAGTATGCTCTGGATCATCCCATCGGCACACAGCCGCTGGAGGAGATGGTAAAGCCCGGTCAAACCATCTGCGTCATTGTAGACGACATCTCCCGCCCCACCCCTGTCAGCACCATGTTGCCCTGTCTGGTGGCCCGGCTCAACGCCTGCGGCATTGCCGACCGGGATGTGCGGATTGTGGTGGCGCTGGGCAGTCACCGCTACATGACTCAGGCGGAGCTGCGCCAGCGGGTAGGGGAGGACATCTATACCCGCTGTCAGGTGATGAACTCGGAATTCCGCGAGCCGGAGGGATTGGTCAGCGTAGGCCATACCCCCGAAGGCGTGGAGATTCTGGTCTCCAAATGCGTGATGGAAAGCGACATCCGCATCGGAGTGGGGAATCTTGCCCCTCACCCCGTCATGGGTTGGGGAGGGGGCGGCAAAATCCTCTATCCCGGAGTGACCGGCGAACACACCGTCGCTTACTTTCATTTAAAAGGGGGGCTGGTAGAGGAAAACCTGTTTGGGCACAGCACCACTCCCGTTCGGGAGATGATGGAAAACTGGGTGGATTCCATTGGGCTCCACTTTATCATCAATACGGTACTCAACGATCGGTTCGATATTTGCAGGGTGGTGGCAGGCCACTACATCCACGCTCACCGGGAAGGTGTCCGTCTGGCTCAGCGGCTTTTGGGCTACCGGGTGACGGAAAAAGTGGATGTGGTGGTAGCCGGCAGCCATCCCGCCGATCAGGACTTCTGGCAATCCCCCAAGGCCATGTATGCCGCCGAGCCTGCCCTCAAAGGAGAGCGGGACGGAACCATGATACTGGTCAGCCCCAACTACGAGGGAATCGGCCCTCATCCCGAGTATCCCGATGTGATGGGGCGGGACGATGGCGACGATCTGGTGCGGGCCTGCATCGGGGGGGAGGAGGGTCTGGGCGATCCTCTGGCCATTGCCGTAGGGAACAGCATGTCCAAAATGCGCCGCCGGCGCAGGCTGGTGGTGGTGAGCGACGGAGTCACCCGGGAGGAAATGGCCCTGTGCGGTTGCATTCACTACCCGTTGGCCCAGCTGCAACAAGCCATCAACGACGCCATGGCCCGGTATCCCGGTGGCCGGCTGGCTGCCATCAGCAACGGAGCAGACACTTTTTTATATGAATAGGGGAGAACAATCATGGTAACAAGAAAAGAGTTTACCAAAGATAATCTTCGGGTGCGAATTTTTGCGGACCGGAAGTCAATGGGAGATTGCGCGGGACAGGTAGCCGCCGAGTACTTGGTGGCTCTTTTGCGAGAAACGCAGGAGGTTAACGTTTTGTTTGCCGCCGCGCCCTCCCAGAATGAGACTTTGGCCTACCTGAAAAATTGTAAGGAAATTGACTGGACCCGGGTCAACGCCTTCCACATGGACGAATACATCGGCCTGCAAGCCGATCATCCCGCAGGGTTCGGCAACTTTTTGCGCCGGAATATCTTTGACGCCCTGCCCTTCCGCAGCGTCAACCTGATCAACGGCAACGCCGCCAATATGGAGGAGGAGACCAAGCGCTACGCCCAGCTGCTGCGCACCCATCCTCTGGATATGACTCTGATGGGCGTGGGGGAAAACGGCCACATTGCCTTTAACGATCCCCCCGTTGCCGATTTTAACGATCCTCTGTCCGTCAAGACGGTGGAGCTGGAAGAGGCCTGCCGCCGCCAACAGGTGAACGACGGCTGCTTCCCCGCCCTTTCCGATGTACCTACCCACGCGGTCACCGTCACCATTCCCGCCATCCTCAAGGCAGGGCTTTTGGTGTGCAGTGTGCCCGGAGCCACCAAGGCGCGGGCCATCAAGGACATGCTGGAAGGGGACATCACCACCGCCTGCCCTGCTTCTGTTCTGCGAAACCACAAAAATGCCATGCTGTTTTTGGATACGGCCGCCGCTGCCGAGATTCACTAGAGTCATTCGGAAAGCTTGCATTGGATTGGAGGAACGTGGAAAATTGGATGGTTTCGAGACAGACAGGCCCGGTCAGGCTATCTGCAACGAAGCAAGGTGCCAATTGAGTGCGTTCTTCCCCAGATGGGATTTTTTAAAGTAGCCCTAAGGCGGGTGAAGGCAATATTCAGGGCACTTTGTTCGGTGGCCCTGTCAGCCGGGAATCTTTTTGAATAAGGAGCGATATAGGTCATGGAGCTGGCATCTCGGCAACTTTTAAAAGGCTTTTATGAAAATGAGCTAACCAATAATATTCTTTCCTTTTGGCTGCCCCGATGCCTGGATAAGGAGTACGGGGGGTACTTTAACTGCTTTACCAATGACGGCAGCAAGATGGTGAGCAAGGACAAATACACCTGGAGTCAGGGCCGCTTTGTCTGGCTTTTCTCTCGGCTGGCCACCATGGAAGCCCCCATCTTCACCAAGGCCCAGCGCCGGGAACTTCTGGAGCTTGCTAAAAGCGGTCGGGATTTCCTGGAGGCACACTGCCTCATGGGTTCAAACGACTGGCGCTGCTCCTTCCTGATGGACCAGATGGGAAACCACAAGGAGGTAGCGCCCGGTCAACCCTTGGATCTGAGCATCTACGCCGACGCCTTTGTGGTGCTGGGGATGGCCCGCTACGCCATTGCCGCCAAAGATGAAAGCGCTTACAATTTTGCTAAAAAGCTGTTTGACTCCTGTATGGAGCGGATTGACAGCGGAAACTTTCACACCCTGCCCTATCCCTTATCCCCCCAGTTCCGGGCCCACGGCATCCCCATGATCCTAAACGACACTACCCGGGAAGTGGTTCTGGCGGCAGAGGTGTTCGACACAGAGGCTCTGCCCCAGCTTAAGGCCCGGCTGGAGCACTTTAGCGCCGACGTCCTCACCAATTTTGCCGACGAGAACCACATTGTGCGGGAGGTCATCGGCAGCGACAACCGCCAGATCCCCCAGATTCTGGGGCAGCACGTCAACCCCGGCCACACTCTGGAGGATGTTTGGTTTCTCCTCAACAGCGCGGAGTACCTGCAAAAACCCCAGTGGATCCGGCAGGCGCGGAGCATTGTGCGCAAGACGCTGGAAATCGGCTGGGATCCGGAATACGGCGGCCTGCTGCACTTCTGCGGTATTCATGGCGGCAAGCCGGAAGGAGAGGAAGACGGCGTAGAGGAAGAGCCCATGCTGCTTCAGATGAAGCATGGGTGGTCCGACAAGCTTTGGTGGGTCCATTCGGAGGCTCTTTATACCACCCTGCGCTGCTATCTGGAAACGGGAGACGACTACTTCTGGCAGTGGCACCGGAAGATATTTGAGTACACCTTCCGCCATTTTCCCAATCCCGACCGGGAAGTGCGGGAGTGGGTGCAAATCCTCAAGCAGGACGGCTCCCCTCAGGATAAAGTGGTGGCCCTGCCCGTCAAGGACCCCTACCACATCATCCGGAATCTGTTGCTGATTGTGGAGCTGCTCTACACTCACGGCGCATGAACAACACAAGGTCCCGGCCTACCATCTCTCCTTACCTGATTCTGGCGGGGTGCTGTCTCCTTCAGTTTGGGGGGATGGGGGTGCAATCCAACTCTATCGGGATTTTTTATCCCTACGTCTGCGAAGAGCTGGGCTTTTCTACCGCCCAGCTTTCTTTGCATACCACCATTCGCGGCCTTGTCACCACGCTGTTTTTGCCCCTTTCCGGCTGGCTGTTTTCCCGGGTGAGCCCCAAAGTCCTGCTCACCGCCGCCGGAGTGATGCTTTGTGGCTCCACCTTCAGCATGGCCTTCTTCCACCATCTGCACCAGTGGTACATCGCCTCGGCTACCCCCATTCTTCTCACCCATTGGTTCCCCCAAAGGAGCGGCATGGCCATTGGCATTGCCATGGCTTTTACCGGGCTGGGGGGAGCGGTGATGAGCCCTCTGGGCACTTGGTGGATCGAACAGTGGGGATGGCGCTGGGCCTATCTCCTTTTTGCGGGAGTGGGAGCCGTCACTATTCTTCCCTGCACGTTGCTGGTGCTGCAAAAGCCGCCACAGGACGACACCGCGCTATCCCGGCCGGAAGCACAGCCTGCCGCCTCGGGGGGCAGCCTGCTCAGGCAGCCTGTTCTGTGGATGTTTTTGCCGGCGGTGCTGATGATTTCCTACCCCAGCGCTTATGTGTTCCATTTTACCACTTACGCCAAATCAGTGGGGCTGAGCTCCTTTGTGGGAGCGACCATGTCCTCCCTCTCTATGATCACCAATGTAGGAGGGAAGGTGGCCATCGGCTGGCTCAACCAGAAACACTCCACCAAACATATCACCATCTGGAGGACAGTTCTGATTGTGGTGGGCTACCTGCTCTACCTGCTCTTTCCCGATCGGCCGCCTCTGCTGTATCTGGCCTCCGGGTTGTACGGCCTCTGCCTTGCTATGGTCCCGGTCGCGGTGCCGCTGATGGTGCAGGATTTATTCCCCGCCCACCAGTATTCCATGGCGCTTTCCATTGCCTCCATGGTGAGCTCGGCTACCGGGGGAATGGGCATTGCCTTCGCCGGGCTGGTCTACGACACCACCGGAAGCTACCGCCTCTGCTTTCAGGTGGCTCTGGTCACCACCATTGTCCTGATTGATCTGTTATCCCTGAGCTATCGCAAAGCTCAGGTAAAGCCCCCAGTTTATCAGTCCTAGAAGGAGCCATGCCGGCAACGGCGTGGTTCCTGTTTTGCGTGATGACGGCAAAAAGCTCCTCCGAACATCGGGGGAGCTTTTTCTACAGACCATCGCCACCACAGTCAACCGCCCCTGCGAGATCATCAGCCTCACCGGGGGCGGCGTTCACAAGGCAAAGGTGCTGCGGGCCGCCAACCACTACAGGATGGAGCTGGAATAAGAAAGCCGATCAGGCGTTGTCCTTGTGCAAAATGGTTTTCTGAACGTTTTCCTTGGCCAGTGTCAGGTGGCGGGTAATCAGCCAGACCAACTTTTCCCCGTCTCCGGCCAGCAGAGCGTCAATGACGCCCAGATGCTCATCCAGAGATTCGGCGAACCGCTCGGGGTTGGAAAGGGATGCCACCCGGAAGTGATTGATCATGGTGAAGATATTGCCGTAAGTAGAAGTGATCAGCTCGTTGTCGCCCAGACGGACCAGCAGGGTGTGGAGCTTCATATCCAGCTCGATATACCGCCGGATGTTGGCTTCTTGGTGGGATTTGACAAAGCCTTTGCGAAGATTTTGCAGGGCTTGCACATCGGCAGACCGCAGGTTTGCCAGAGCACGCTCGGCAGCATATAGCTCGAACATCAGGCGGACATCGTAAACGCCCCCCAACTCTTTGGCGTTGAGGGTTTTAATAAAAGCCCCCTTGTTGGGCACGTTGACCACCAGACCGTCCCCCGCCAACTGCTTGATGGCTTCCCGCACCGGGGAGCGGCTCACGTTGAGGCGATCGGCCAAAAACTGTTCGTTCAACCGCTCGTTGGGGGCAAACTCCCCATTGAGAATTTCGGTCTTCAGGACATTGTACACCTGATCCTTGATGGTTTGAATGCCTACCTGCATTTTCTTCATCTTATTCTTGCTCCATTCGCTACAGACTGTTTGGCAATCATGATTCTTTATAACCCATTATAGTATAATTTATATTATGGGAAAAATCACCCTTAACTTTGTACTCTGTATACACTTTGTTCACCTTGCAAGGCGGCGCTTCCTTTTTTGCTGCATCTTGCCTAGAAACACTAACCCGGTGCTGACATTACCATTCTGATTTTCATCGGGCCACCACCCGGGAGGAACTGGTGGAGAAGTTCGGCTCCCATATGGTGATCAAAATCTGCGGCCACTCCATTACCTGCCAGCATATAGAAAAGGACATGGGCCTCAACGCAGGCACCATGATCACCGGCCAGCGGAGCATTCAGGAGGTAGGGGAGGACGCCTTTGCCCGACTGTTGCGGGTGCTCAGCGGCGAGATGACAAAAAACGAGGCCATCGGGTATTATAAGTCTATCGACATTCAAACGCACGGATTTTCTCCACGGAGGAAGGCCCGGTGCGGTGCGTGAGCGGGCAAATTTACTTCTGCTCTTGTGACTTTCCCCGCCTTTTGTTACAATAGGATCAGAAAGACATGACCTTATGGTCAACTACAGGCAAGAGAAAGGAAAGTATGCGTTACAGTGAAATGAATCTCCCCCCGGAAATTTTAAAGGCGGTGGAGGCAATGGGCTTTGTGGAGCCCACCGAAGTGCAGGCAAAAGCAATCCCCCCCATGGTGGAGGGGCATGACTTGGTGGCAAAGGCTCCCACCGGCACCGGCAAAACCTGTGCCTTTGGCATCCCCCTGCTGATGGGGTTGGAGCCGGAAGGTGAAGCGCTGCAGGCTCTGATTTTGGCTCCCACCCGGGAGCTGGCCCAGCAGATCACCGACGATTTGGGGGATCTGGCCCAGTTTATGCCTTGGGTGCGGATTGCCTGTGTCTACGGCGGTCAGCCCATTCGCCGGCAGTTCAGCCAGCTAAACAAAAAGCCCCAGATTGTGGTGGCCACACCCGGCCGCCTGCTGGACCACGTTCAGCGCAAAAGCATCCGTCTGGGGGACGTGACCCGAATTGTTCTGGACGAGGCGGACGAAATGCTGGATATGGGCTTTTACAAGGATGTCACCAAAATTCTGGACAGCCTGAAGAACAAACAGCAGATGGGGATGTTCAGCGCCACCATGAGCCGCCCGGTGATGGACATCAGCTGGCTGTACCAGCGGGACCCTGTGGAAATTGTGGTGGAGCCGGTCAAGGCATCGGCCCCCAACATCACCCAGTACGCCCTGCTCACCACCGGCTGGGACAAGCTGGCCAACGTGGCGGACATCATCACCCGGCACGACTACGACCGTGTGATGATCTTCTGCAACACCAAGTACACCACCCAAATGCTGGCGGGCCAGCTCATCGAGCACCGGAGTCTGGATGCGGAATGCCTCCACGGCGACCTTGCCCAAAACGAGCGGAACAAGATCATGGCCGACTTTAAAGAGGGCAAGCTGCGGATTCTGGTCAGCACCGACGTTGCCGCCAGAGGCATCGACGTGGACGATGTGGACGCCGTCATCAACTACGATGTCCCCACCTCCAACGAATACTACACCCACCGCATTGGCCGTACCGGACGGGCCAAAAAAACCGGGGAAGCCTACCTTCTCTACATGGAGGAAGAGGAGCGCAGGATGGAGGAGATGCTTCGCCTGACCGGGAATACAGCCATTTTCGCCCACTTTGATGAACACCGCAACTTTATCCGGGAGGAGTAACCCACCCGCGGGAAAGGCCCCTTTCCGGGGCCTTGAGGGGAAGAACGGGGGGCCCTTGTTGGCGGCAGCCCGCTTCTTCCCCGTATGCAGCACATTAAAAGAGCAGGCGGCGTTCCGGTGGAATGCCGCTTTTGGCGTCCTTTGGGCAGAAAACCGCCTTGATCCGGGGTGTTTTTTCCCTCCCCCGGTGGCGAAGGAACCAAATCTGTGGTACAATAACTCCAAAGCAGCACAAGCAAGCCCTTTCTTTCTATTCGGAACCGGTTTCAAAAAAGGACAGGAGCGGGGCATGGCAAGGCTGTTCGGATGAAGGGAGGAAGGTTCACATGGCTCTGTTGGGAAGCATTCCCAAAATGGATGGTTTAGGGAACTTCTCCAGCCGCTTCGAGCTGGGGTGCCAGCTGCTGGAGCGGGGGGCTCACGCGGATGCTTATCTGTTGTTTTCCAGCCTGTACCGGGAAAAAGAATACCATGTAGCGGCCCTGTACAATCTGGCCTTGTGCCACGTGGCAGCCGGCCAGTGGGAACCCAGCCTGCGGCTGTTGGAGCGGGCTCTTTCCCATTTGCGAAAAAGCCCTGTGACTACCCCTCGGGACGACACCTACCAGGCGCTGGCCAAGCGGCAGGCTTCCGGCCGGGGCTATCTTTTCCCCCTGCCGGAATCCGCCCCTACACTGGCCCCGGAATACACCCGGGAGTGTATTCTGCGGCTGCTGGTGGATGCCTGCGCCGCCTGCGCCCTATGGGAGCAGATCCCAGCGCTGGCAGAGCAACTCCCCAATCTGGAATACACAAACGTGAAAAGTGCTCTTCGGCTACTTTCGGAGCAGGAGTAGAGGCATCGGGATATAGAAGGGGCGGGAATCCGGCCTTTTTTGCCGCATGATCCCGGCTACAGGGGGCAAACTAACTCTTTGAATTGACGCTGTTCCATCGCTGCAAAAAAAGATCCGGGGCACATGCCCCGGACCCGGTGAAGCAGCCTGTCAGTCTCTGACATGTTCCCGGTCGCTGTCCCGGAAAAGCAGGGAAATAGCCCAGATACCCGCCAAGGCCACCAGTGTGTAGACCAAGCGGCTGATAATGGCAGCGGGACCTCCGAACATCCAGGCGACCAAGTCAAAGCGGAACAGTCCCACCAATCCCCAGTTGATAGCGCCGATGATAACCAGAATCAACGCGATTTTATCCAGCATAAAAATACTCCTTATCCTTAAGATTGCGCCGAAAGCCGGCGCCCGGCAGAGTGGGGATGCAAACGGCATCCCAATGCCCGTGCTAAAGTATTGTTGCCCGACGAGCCGGGTTTATGCAAAAACGTGAACAAACTGTAAAATCCGGCGGGTGTGGTATAAACGCGCCGGCACCGGCTCATACTAACACCGGTTTTACACGTTACGCGTGGGCCTTTGTGCGTCCGTGATTTAACAGTTGCACGGTCCAAAGCCGTGTCTTGCGTTTGCATCGCGGAGAAAACCAGCGGCTGGACGGGTAACCGTCCGGCCGTTTTTGTAGAGGATTGCTTTACAACCCAGTCAGGTTATGTTATACTCTACGGGTACCCTGTTCTTGGATAAGGGGCAAAGGCTTTTACAAAGCTTTTCACCCACCCTTTTCTAGGACATGGGAATATTTTTTAGAGGTGATAGTATGCTGCTCAAGGAGCAAAAAACCGAGGTGATTGCGGATAACCGCCGTCACGAAAAAGACACCGGTTCCCCCGAGGTTCAGATCGCCATTCTGACCCGCCGCATCAACGATCTGACCGAGCATCTCAAAATCCACAAGAAGGACCACCACAGCCGCCGCGGCCTGCTGAAAATGGTAGGACAGCGCAGAGGACTGCTCAACTACCTGCAGAAGACCGACATTGAGCTGTACCGTTCTGTCATTGCCAAGCTGGGCTTGCGCAAGTAAGGCCCGGAACAAAGGATTATGCAGGAAACAGGCTTAAAAAGATAACACTGACGCACAAGGCGCCCGCATTCCGGACGTCTTGTGCCTGTTTTTTCTTTTTTGGTCTAATCACCCTTCCGGACGGCCTTGGCGTGTTTTTTTAGCAGTGAATCGAGGGGATAAACCCCACCCTTGTCCACTGGATTTATTGCTAAAGCTCACCTAAGGTCCGGCCGGCAACCGAAACGGAGGACTTTATCTTGTTCGAAAATTTTAAAGTGTTCGAAACCACCTTTGCCGGCAAGCCGATCCAGTTTGAGGTGGGAAAAATGTGCGCTCTGGCCGGTGGCAGCACTTTGGTCCGCTACGGCGACACCACCGTGCTCTGCAACGTCACCATGAGCGACAAGCCCCGGGAAGGCATCGACTTCTTCCCCCTTTCCGTGGACTTTGAAGAAAAGCTCTATGCCGTGGGCAAAATCCCCGGCTCCTTCCTCAAGCGGGAAGGCCGCCCCAGCGACAAGGCTATTCTGGCCAGCCGTCTGGTGGACCGCCCCATCCGCCCCCTTTTCCCCAAGGATATGCGCAACGATGTAGGCGTCGTGATGACCGTTATGTCGGCCAATCAGGACTATCAGCCGGAAATCGCCGGTATGCTGGGGGTTTCCTTTGCCCTTTCCATCTCCGACATTCCTTGGAACGGACCCATCGCCGGGGTCAATGTGGGTTATGTGGAGGGCGAGTATATCCTCAACCCTGACGAAGCCCAGCGGGAAGCTTCCGAGATGTTCCTCACCATTGTGGGCAACGGCGACACCATCTGCATGATCGAAGCCGCCGCCTATGAAGTTCCCGAGGAGCTGATTATGGGAGGCATCAAGGCCGCCGCCCCCGAGATTAAGCGTCTGGTAGAGTTTATCAAAGGCGTGCAGGCCCAGATTGGCAAGGCCAAGATTCCCTTTGAGCCTAAAAATGTGCCCGAAGAGCTGCTCACCGCTCTGAAGGATGTGTTTACCACCCAGATGCAGCAGGCCATGGACACCGACGACAAAAATGTCCGGGAAGCCCGGCTTCAGCCTCTCAAGGAGGCAATTCATCAGCGGTTTGACAGCCAGTACCCCGAGCAGCTCTACCTCATTGACGAGGGCATCTACCTGCTGCAAAAGCATGTGGTGCGCCAGTGGCTGCTACAGGGTAAGCGGGTGGACGGCCGCGGCATGAACGAGATGCGTCCTCTGGATGCTCAGGTGGGGCTGATCCCCCGTGTTCACGGTTCCGGTATGTTTACCCGCGGCCAGACCCAGTGCCTGACCATTGCCACCCTTGGCCCCATGAGCGACCGCCAGAAGCTGGACGGTTTGGATCACGAGGAGTTCCGCCGCTATATGCACCAGTACAACTTCCCCTCCTACTCGGTGGGAGAGACCAGACCCTCCCGGGGCCCCGGCCGCCGGGAAGTCGGCCACGGCGCTCTGGCCTCCAAAGCTCTGGAGCCTGTTCTGCCCAATGAGGAAGATTTCCCTTACGCCATCCGTCTGGTGTCGGAGATTCTCTCCTCCAACGGTTCCACCAGTCAGGCAGCCATTTGCGGCTCCACCCTGGCCCTGATGGACGCCGGCGTTCCCATTAAG
>CALCSA010000354.1 GCA_937894185.1 uncultured Clostridia bacterium
CAGATATCGGGAGGCAAACGTCCCATGACCAAGGAGGAAGCCCTGCGTCAGCTGGTGGAAAAGGACCCCAAGCAGGTCGCTCGCCTTTTACAGGAAATCTTAAAAGGAAAATAAGGAGGAACTCAGGATGTTTAATCCCGACAGGGAAAGAGCTCTTGCTCTGCTGCACAAACACAATCAAAGCCAGTCCTTGCGCTCCCATGCTCTGGCAGTGGAAGCCACCATGCGTTATATTGCCCGGCAGTGGGGTGAAGACGAGGAGTACTGGGCCGAGGTAGGGCTTTTGCACGATGTGGACTATGAAGAGTTCCCAGAAGAGCATTTAAAATACACGCCGGAAATCTTGCAAAGCGCAGGCTATGACGAGGAGTTTATCCGTGCGGTTTTGGCACACGGCTGGGGCATCTGCACCGATATCAAGCCGGAAAAACGGATGGAAAAAGCCCTGTACGCCGCCGACGAGCTTTGTGGTCTGGTAACGGCGGCTGCCTATATGCGTCCCAGTCGCAGTGTAGTGGACTTGGAAGTCCCCTCCCTAAGGAAAAAATTCAAGGATAAAAAATTCGCCGCCGGAGTAGATCGGCAGATTATCCTACAGGGGTGCGAGCTTCTGGACATCACTGTGGAGGAGCTGATGCAGCTGGTAATTGACGGTATGCGTCAGAACCATGAGGAAATCGGCGTATAGATCAGAAGCAACAGCAGGGCAGAGGCCTGAAAAAAGGCTTTTGCCCTGCTGTTTGGGTTGTAAAATAGGAGCAACGGTTTTTGATTGCATTCGATCATCAGGTTTGTTATAATAAAATAGTATTTCTGTCGCTTGTGAACGGGCGCCAGATTGACGAGAGGAAGTGGAACGATGGATAGAAACTACGTTTTGATTACCGACGATTCCTGCGATCTGCCGCCGGAGTATTATGTAGAGCATGATGTGCCCCTACTTTATGTAAAATATATTTTTGACGGCAAAGCCTACCGTGGAACCGAAATGAGCTACCGGGAGTTCTACGATCGGTTGCGTGAGGGGCAGATGCCCACCACCTCACAGGTCAGCGTCAGCGAGGCTTACGAGTTGATGGAAAGCATCCTGCAGCAGGGGAAGGATGTTCTGTATTTTGCCTTTTCCTCCGGGCTTTCCGGCACCTGCGAAAGCGGTATGGTTGCCGCCCGGGATTTGAGCGAAAAGTATCCCGAGCGCAAAATTCGGGTGGTAGACTCCCTCTGCGCCTCTTTGGGTCAGGGGCTGATGCTTCACAAGCTGGTTAAGATGCGGGATGCGGGAAAGTCCATGGACGAGCTGGCCGACTGGGCCGAAGCCAACAAGCTCAACATGGCCCACATGGTGACGGTGGAGGATTTGATGCACCTCCATCGGGGCGGAAGAATCTCTAAGGCATCGGCGGTGGTAGGGGGGATGCTGGGCATCAAACCCATGATCCACATGAACAACGAAGGCAAGCTGATCAATATCGGCAAAGTGCGGGGCCGCAAAGCCTCCTTGGAAGCCATTGTGGAGCGGATGGCCGAGTTGGTGGGCAACACCCCCAACGACGAGTTCTTTATCTGCCACAGCGATGCCTACGACGAGGCGGAATACGTGGCTAAGCTAGCCAGTAAGCGCTTTGGAATCAAAGATTACCTTGTTCACTATATTGGTCCGGTAATCGGCACTCACACCGGACCCGGCACCATCTCCCTCTTTATGATGGCGGAGCACCGGTAGCATCCG
>CALCSA010000355.1 GCA_937894185.1 uncultured Clostridia bacterium
GTAGGCGATGGCGGCGCTGGGTGCTTTGACTCCGGTGCTTAAAACATACTTGGCAAGGCCTTGGGTGGCCCGGCCCACCACATAGCAGTTCATCCGGTTGGTGCCCATCCCCAGAATCCCCCGGAGCCCCGCCGTCCCGAAGGAAAGCTCCCGGTAAAACCGCTCCTTGATTTCTTCCGAGTCGTTTTGAACGGCAATCAAATCCTGTTGAGCCTCGGCATCCCGGGTGGTTTTTTCCAGCCACAGACGGTACAATGTCTCTTCCCTTGTCATGAGGACATCCCCTCCCTTTTATCTTCTCTTTTTCAGTGTGCCGCAAGGGCGGCGGAACATGCACAGGCCGGGAATAGCCCCCGGCTTTTTTCCCATACTAGAAGCGTGCCGGTTGGATGATCGGGCACCTTATGACAGGACATTCCTCTTGAAAGGAGACCTGCCTGTGAAGCATCACAAGCGTTGGCTTGCCTGGCCCATGGGTCTGGCGGTAGGACTGCTCAACGGCTTTTTCGGTTCGGGAGGCGGCATGGTAGGCGTACCCATGCTCCGTATTCTGGGGCTGGAAACGCAGGAAAGCCACGCCACCTGTATTGCCGTCATCGCCCCTTTGGCGGCGGTTTCCGCCGGGCTGTATCTGTATCGGGAAGCCTTTGCCCTGCGGGATGCCCTGCTCTACCTGCCGGGTGGCCTTGCCGGAGCGCTGGCGGGAGCATGGCTTCTCCCCCGGCTGAAAACCGTCTGGATCCGGCGGGGCTTTGGCGTTCTCATCCTCTTTGCAGCGGTGAGGCTGCTCACCCGATGAGCTGGGTCTGGGCGGTGCTGGCCTCCTTCTTCGGCGCGGTGATCAGCGCCTTGGGGATGGGCGGCGGCGGCATTCTACTCATCTACCTCACCGTCTATTTGGGCATGAGCCAGCTGGAGGCTCAGGGCATCAATCTGGTGTTCTTTCTGCCGGTGGCGGCGGTGGCCCTTTGCGTCCACGCCAAACACAAGCTGATCCGCTGGAAGATGGTGCTCCCTTTTGTGGCGCTGGGCCTGCCCGGCGTCTGGCTGGGGGCATGGCTGGCCCAAAAGGTGGGTTCGGAGCTTCTCTCCAAGCTGTTCGGCGGATTCTTGCTGATCATCGGCATCCGGGAGCTGTCCTTTAAGGCCCCGGATAAGCCGGATCAGAACGAGCAAAGCTAGTTCTTCAGCACAACTCCCGAAAGCCCCTGCAAGCTTTTACCATCATACTCCCCGTATACGGCGAGAGGTGTCGAAGCTTCAAAGCCCTTGGGTAAAAGCAGAGGTTGGGGCTCCTCGGTGCGGTTGACGGCAAAGAGGAGGGAAAGCTCCCCCTTGCGGCGGATAAAGGAGCAAACCTCATCGGAAAAGCAGAGGGGAATGAACTCTGCCGTGGAAAAGATGGGGTAATCCCGGCGAATGCTCCCCAACGTCCGCAGGTAGTCCACCAGCCCGGCGTCTTCGTTCCCCCACGGGTAGCAGCCCCGGTTAAAAGGGTCCTTGTAGCCGCACATCCCCGCCTCGTCCCCGTAATAGAGGCAGGGAATCCCCGGCAGCCCATATTGGAGGATGCAGCCCAAGGCAAACAGATGCCTGCCCCGCCAGTACTGCTCCTGCGGCAGGACCTGACGCTCGCTTTGCCAGCGGCGGTCGTAATGCTCGATGGGGTCTCCCCCCAAGGCGGTGATGGCCCGCAGGGTGTCGTGGGTGGAAAGGCTGTTCATCAGCGCCGACACCACCGGCGGAGGGTAGTGCTCCAGAATTTGCAGGATGGTATTCAAAATGCCTTGCCCGTCCCCGTACCGCAGGTAGTGGAGCAGCCCATCCCGAAAGGGATAGTTCATGACGCTGTCCATCTGGCTGCCCAGCAGATAGTGGCGGCGGTATCCGTAGCTCACTTTGTTGGAGGCATCTTCCCACACCTCGCCGATGACGGCGCAGTCGGAATCATGCTCCTTGATACAGGCGTAAAGGGCATCCAAAAAAGGGTCGGGAAGCTCGTCGGCCACATCCAGCCGGAAGCCGGAAGCCCCCAGCCCCAGCCATTTGCGCAGCACCCCGTTTTTTCCGGTGATAAACTCCAGAAAAGAGGGCTCCGTCTCCCGAATGTTGGGCAGAGTGGGGAATCCCCACCAGCTCTCGTAATCATGGGGCCAGTGGCGGAACTGATACCACGGAACGTAGGGGCTGTCCGGGTCCCGGAAGGCTCCCCCTTCCCCGTAGCGGCCCTCCTTGTTAAAGTAGCGGCTGTCCGCCCCGGTATGAGAAAAGGCCCCGTCCAGAATCACGGCAATCCCCCGGTCTTTGGCTGCCCGGCAAAGGGAGGCAAAGTCCTTTTCATCCCCCAGCAGGGGGTCAATACTAAGGTAGTCGGCGGTGTCGTACCGGTGGTTGGAGTGGGCCTCGAAGATGGGGTTGAGGTAAAGGCAGGTGACCCCAAGGCCGGCAAGGTAGTCCAGCTTCTCTTGAATTCCTCTAAGGTCGCCGCCGAAGTAGTCGTTGTTGAGGACTTTGCCCTCCTCGTCTGGCCGCCACTCCGGCTGCCCGCCCCAATCGGTGCGGAGCTTCCGGTCGGCGGGGACGTTCTGTTTCATCGTCCCGCTGTGATAAAAGCGGTCGGGGAAGATTTGGTACATCACACCCTCCCGCAGACAGGAGGGTGCTTTCATCTTGGGATCATAGACCGTCAGCTGCCAGTCGTTGCCTCCGGTTAAGGCGGCCCGCCCGTCAGGGCCACGGGTCACCGTCCGGCGGCTGCCCTGACTGGCAATCTCGAAGTGGTAAAACCACACCCGGGGAGCTTCCCCCGCAAAGGTGCAGCGGTAGTAGTTGCTGCGAAAGTCCCCTCCCTCCAGCTCCATGGGCAGGGACAGCGCCTGTGCCGGATGGTCGGCGGGGATCAGCTTTAGGCTGCAAACAGCTCCCACCCAGTCCTTTCCCAAAAACAGGGTGAAGCAAACCTCCCGCCCGGCGGGAACCGCTCCAAAGGGGGTTTTGCAGTTGGGGTTGCGGCTGTCGAAGTAGACCGTCACCGCTCCAGTCCCCAGATGTTATGGGCGTATTCCCTAATGGCCCGATCGGCGGAAAAGACGGCGCTACCCGCTATGTTGAGCAGGGAGATTTTCTGCCATCGGTATTTATCCCGGTAAAGCTCCCCGGAATACTGCCGCGCTTTGCGGTAGGAATCAAAGTCGGCCAAGGTCATATAGTAGTCGCTGTCCCGCAGCATGTGGTATAAATCGGGGAAGGTGTTCTCTCCAAACCCGGTCATCAGAGCATCCACCGCCCCCTTGATGACGGGGTTTTGTTGGTAAAGTTCCGTGGGGCGGTAGCCGGAAGCCCGCAGCTTTTCCACCTCTGCGGCGGTCATGCCAAAGATAAGGATGTTCTCCTCCCCCACGGCTTCATGAATTTCCACGTTGGCTCCGTCCAGAGTCCCCAGCGTGATGGCGCCGTTGAGCATCAGTTTCATGTTTCCGGTGCCGGAAGCCTCGGTCCCCGCCAGAGAAATCTGCTGGGAAATATCGGCGGCAGGAAGCAGCATCTCCATTTTGGTGACGTTGTAGTCCTCCGAAAAGATTACCTGCATCTTTTCCCGCACGGCAGGATCGGCGTTGATCTTGTCGGCCAAGGTGCAGATAAACTTGATGATCTGCTTTGCCATAAAGTAGCCGGGAGCCGCCTTGGCCCCAAAAATATAGGTGCGGGGAGTAAACTCCACCCCGGGATTTTCCTTTAGATACTGGTAGGTGGCCAGAATATCCAGCGCGTTCATCTGCTGGCGCTTGTATTCGTGGAGCCGTTTGACGTGAATATCAAAGATGGAATCGGGGTTGAGCACCTGCCCTGTCATCCGCTCCATCTGCTTGCAAAATTGTTCCTTACTGCGGTGCTTGGCCAGAGCCAGCTGATCGAGAAAGGCGGTATCATCGGCAAAATCCCGGAGCCCCCCAAGGGAGCTGATGTCGTCGGCAAAGTTTTCCCCAATGGCCTCCTGAATCAGGCCGGTGAGGCTGGGGTTTGCCTGTACCAGCCAGCGGCGGCTGGCAATTCCGTTGGTGACGTTGGTGAACTTTTCCGGCTCAATCCGGTAGAAGTTGTTGAACACCTCATCCTTAAGGATTTGACTGTGGAGCTTGGAAACACCGTTGACGCTGTGGCTGCCCATCACCGCCAGATTGGCCATGTGAACCCGGCCTCCCTGCAGGATAGCCATGCTCTCCACCGTTTCCTGATTCTGGTGTTTGTTTTGGTACAGGTCCTGCCGGTGCCGGCGGTCAATCTCCTGAATGATGGAGTAGATGCGGGGCAGCAGGGGCCGGAGCAGGTCCACATCCCAGACCTCCATGGCCTCCTTCATGACGGTGTGGTTGGTGTAGGCAAAGGTGCCCTGCACAATCTGCCACGCCTTTTCCCATCCATAGCCGCAGTCATCCAGCAAAAAGCGCATCAACTCGGGGATGGCAAGGGTGGGGTGGGTGTCGTTGATGTGGATGGCGTTTTTCTCGGCGAAGTTGTCCAGCGTGCCGTAAACCCCCAGATGACGGCGGCAGATATCCGCCACCGAGGCAGCGCAGAGGAAGTACTGCTGCCGCAGCCGCAGGTTTTTCCCCTCCATGTGGTTGTCGTTGGGATACAGCACCTTGCTGATGGCTTCCCCGTAATAGGTTTGCTGGAACGCCCCGGCAAAATCCCCCCGGTTAAAGCTTTCCATGTCCATCCCCGCCATGTTTTTTGCCTGCCAGACCCGCAGCAGGGAGATGCCCTCGGAATTGTAGCCCGGCACATGAATATCATAAGGGACAGCCATCACGGTAGAATAGCCGCTGTGCTGCACCAGATGCTTGTCATTTTCCCAATACTCCTTGAGCTGGCCGCCAAAGCGCACCGGAACCTCGTACCCCGGCTTGGTGGTCAGCCATGCTCCCCCGCCCGGCAGCCAGTTATCGGGCAGCTCGCTCTGCCAGCCGTCGGTGATCTTCTGCTTAAAGATGCCGAACTCATAGAGGATGCAATACCCGGTGCAGAGATACCGCTCGTGGGCGGCGGCGTCCAGATAGCAGGCGGCCAGACGCCCCAGCCCTCCGTTGCCAAGGCCGGCGTCCGGCTCCAGCTCGTAGAGGCTTTCCAGCCGGACGTCGAACCCTTCCAGCGCCTGAGTCATCTGATCGGCTATCCCCAGATTAAACAAGCTGTTGCGCAGGGAGCGCCCCAGCAGAAACTCCATATTTAAATAGTAGACCTGTTTCTTCCCCGCGGAAAGGTTGTGGGCCCAAAACCGTTTGCGCTTTTCCAGCATGATGTCGTTGACGACATGAATCACCGCCTGATAAAACAGCTCGTCCGACGCCGAAGATACATCCCCCACCCCCATGCGGTGGGTCAGCTTGTTGCGCAGCAGCTCTATCAAAACGCTTTTGGTGTATACGGATTTCATCAGGCTTCCTCCCATGTTTCCCGGATGTTCAACGCCAAGGGCAGATACGCTGTATCAGGGCTTTATTTACCTATTTAGTATATAGGATTGCCCCCGGGTTTTCAATCCCCGTGAGGAATTAATTGGCATTTTCCCGCTTTTGGGCGGTGGGCCTGTCCCCCTCTTTCTTATTGTGGAAAAATGGTTTATAATAGGATACAAAACACCTTGGGGCTTGACCAAAACAGCCCCGCAGCATTTACATATTATAAAAAGGAAGTGGGTTTGTGGCTGGAAACCGAGTTGTCATCACCATTAACGGGGTGCGCTATCCCATCCGGTCGATGGAAGAGCCGGGGTATGTCCACAAGCTGGCGGAGGAGATGGACGCTTCCCTGCATACGCTCACCCATCAGGGAAACCTTAGCCTCAGCGAGGCTCTGGTGCTGTTGAGTCTGGAATATCTGGACAGCTACCGCAAGGCAGAGCGAAATCTGGACAATATGCGCAGCCAGCTGACCGAGTATTTAGAGGATGCGGCCAAGGCCCGGCTGGAGCGGGACGAAGCCCGCCGGGAAGTCGAGCGGCTGGAGCGGATGCTCAAGGGCAAAGAACCTGCCCATTTGTAACCGCCGCCCATTGGCCACCAAACATTTAGACACGGAGGTTTTCTCATGCACGAGCGCTATATCAGTCCCTTTTCCACCCGCTATGCCAGTGAGGAAATGCAGCGCCTCTTTTCCGAGGAGAAGAAGTTCCGCACCTGGCGCAGGCTTTGGGTCTCTCTGGCCCGGGCAGAGCACAAACTGGGGCTCCCCGTGACCTTAGAGCAAATCAAAGAGCTGGAACGCTATCAGGACGACATCAACTACGAGGTGGCCCAAGCCCGGGAACGGGAGGTCCGCCATGATGTGATGAGCCACATCTACGCCTATGGAGTCCAGTGTCCGGGGGCGGCGGGCATCCTCCATCTGGGGGCCACCAGCTGCTATGTGGGAGACAACACCGACATCATTGTGATGCGGGAGGCTTTGGATCTGGTCCGGCAAAAGCTGGCCGCTGTCATTCAAAAGCTCTGCGACTTTGCCTTGGAATACAGGGACATGCCCTGTCTGGCCTACACCCACCTGCAACCCGCCCAGCTGACCACCGTGGGCAAGCGGGCCACCCTTTGGGCCAACGAGCTGCTGATGGACCTTGCCGAGCTGGAATACCGCCGAAACCACCTTGCCCTGTTGGGCTCCAAGGGGACCACCGGAACGCAGGCCAGCTTTCTGGAGCTGTTTGAAGGGGACGAAGCCAAGGTGCTGGAGCTGGAGCGGCTGATTGCCGCCGACTTCGGCTTTGAGCGGGTGGTTCCCGTTTCGGGGCAGACCTACTCCCGCAAGATGGATTTTCAGGTACTGTCGACTCTGGCGGGGCTGGCTCAATCGGCCAGCAAGTTTTCCTACGACATGCGCTTGCTCCAAGGCTTTAAGGAGATGGAGGAGCCCTTTGGCAAAAGCCAGATCGGCTCGTCCGCCATGCCCTACAAGCGCAACCCCATGCGCAGCGAACGGATCACCGCCCTTGCCCGTTATGTGATGGTGGACCTGCTCAATCCCGCCTTTACCGCCGCCACCCAGTGGTTCGAGCGGACGCTGGACGATTCTGCCAACCGGCGTGTGGCTGTTTCCGAGGCCTTTTTGGCCACCGATGCCATTCTCAATATCCTGCTGGATGTCTGCGACGGTCTGGTGGTCTACCCCATGGTGATCCGCCAGCGGATGATGCAGGAGCTGCCCTTTATGGCCACCGAAAACATTATGATGATGGCGGTGAAGAAGGGGGGGAACCGTCAGGAGCTTCATGAGCGGCTGCGGGTTCACTCCATCGAGGCGGGACGAATGGTCAAGGAGCAGGGGCTGGAAAACGACCTGATCTCCCTCATTGCCGCCGATCCCGCCTTTGGCCTGAGTTTGTCCGAGCTGGAGGACATTCTAAAGCCCGAGGCCTTTACCGGCCTTGCCCCCCAGCAGACCCGGGATTTTGTGGAGCAGGTGGCAAAACCCGCTCTGGCCCCCTATCAGGGACAAATGGCCCGGCGGACCGATCTGCGGGTATAGTCTCTTGCGTTTGTGCATTGTCCACATGCAGACTATGCTTTTTGGGAAATATATTGACATTGTACCCGATTCCATCGGGAAGCAGTTGCAATTTTCGGCCTTATCCTGTATAATTCACTTTGTCAACCGGGCTTGTCCCGGTTTGTTTGGACGATTAGCTCAGCTGGTAGAGCATTCGCTTGACGTGCGAAGGGTCAGCGGTTCGAGCCCGTTATCGTCCACCAAGGGGTGCTGTCCTTGCAATAGCGGGGGCGGTACTTTTTTTATTCCAAAATCATGAGCTTTTGGGTTTGAGCAGCTTGGTAAAAGCTCCCGCTGCAACACCTGCGCCGGGGGGAAGCCAAACTTCCCGGAACCCACCGCAGAATTTTTGCGCAATCTTCGGCTTATTTGGGCAAAAACTCTTGACGGACCAGCCTGATTATGTTATAGTGTATTCACCTCTAGAGGGTTTATTTTTTTGCGCTTAAATGCAAAGGCCCTCGCAGCTTGCAAAACTTGAAAAACCGGTTTGGTTCAGCGGTTTTTTTGTTACAGGTTGCATGGAGGGAGGCAGGGCCGGCACGGCTGTTGCTGTGACCGCGACCCATTATCATTCCGATTACAGGGAGGCGCCGAAAGTATGCGAGTAAAAATTACCCTGGCCTGCACAGAGTGCAAGCAGCGCAACTACAACACCATGAAGAACAAAAAGAATGACCCGGACCGCCTGGAGATGAGTAAGTTTTGCAGATTCTGTCGCAAGCACACTCCTCACCGGGAAACCAAATAGGCGGAAAGGCGGAGAAAAGCATGGCTACAAATGCAGGTGCCGGCGAAGCAAAAGTCGGCGTATTCGGTCGGATCGCCCGGTTTTTCCGCAATGCCAAGGGCGAGATGAAGCGGGTGGTTTGGCCCAGCCGCAAGCAGACTTTTAACAACACCGGCGCGGTGCTTATCTTTGTGGTGATGGCTGCCATTATCGTTGGCGGCTTTGACCTGTTGCTGGGCACCCTGATCAAGCTGGTCTTTAGGTCGTAAGGAGCGTTTTATGCCGGAAGAAGCCAGGTGGTACGTGGTTCACACCTATTCGGGCTACGAAAATAAAGTAGCCACCAACATCGAAAAGGCGGTGGAAAACCGCAAGCTGCAGGACCTGATTCAGGAAGTGCAGGTCCCCACCGAAACTGTGGTGGAGATTAAAGACAACAAGAAAAAAGAAGTGGAGCGCAAAATTTACCCCGGCTATGTTATGGTCAAGATGATTATGACCGACGATAGCTGGTATGTTGTGCGCAACATCCGCGGAGTCACCGGCTTTGTAGGTCCCGGTTCCCGGCCTGTCCCCCTCACCGATGAGGAGGTCTCCCGCCTGGGTGTTGAAAAACGAGAAATTATTCTCAACTTTAAGGTGGGGGAATCCGTCAAGGTAACCGACGGATATTTAGAGGGCTTTATCGGCACGGTGGAATCTCTCGAGCCGGAAAACGATCTGGTGCGGGTTTCCGTTTCCATGATGGGCAAGGATGTCCTGGTGGAACTGGAACTAAGCCAGGTAGAAGCTCTCAGCTAAGTAGTGATAGGCAGCTGTTCAGGCTGTTTGTAAACCATGTGCGGCCAGCCCGCACACTGGGTCGGCGTGTGTTCCGAGCCGGCCTGTGGGAGAAGGGGATGCTACACCCTCTTCGCAAGGAACCACTAATTTTGGAGGTGCAACATGGCACAAAAGGTAATCGGCTATATCAAGCTGCAAATTCCTGCGGGCAAGGCGACGCCCGCGCCCCCTGTCGGCCCCGCTCTGGGTCAGCACGGCGTAAACATCATGGCCTTCACCAAAGATTTTAACGAGCGCACCAAGAACGATGTTGGTCTTATCATTCCGGTGGTTATCACCGTGTATGCAGACCGCACCTTCTCTTTTATTACCAAGACCCCCCCTGCTCCCGTGCTGATCAAAAAGGCTTTGGGACTAAGCAAGGCATCCGGTGTGCCCAACAAAGAAAAAGTTGGCACCCTTACCAAGGATCAGGTTAAGGCGATTGCCGAGCAAAAAATGCCCGACCTTAACGCAGGCAGTCTGGAAGCAGCCATGAGCATGATCGCAGGAACCGCCCGCTCTATGGGTGTCCTGGTGGAAGAGTAGGAGGGGATGCAGCATGTTTAGAGGAAAGAAATATAAAGATAGCCAAAAAACGTTTGAGCGCGCTTCTCTTCATGATGTGGAGGAGGCCATCAAGATTTGTCTGGGAACAGCCAAGGCAAAATTTGATGAGACTGTGGAGCTTCACGTTCGTCTGGGCGTAGACTCCCGCCACGCCGACCAGCAGGTCCGCGGCGCCGTAGTTCTGCCCAACGGCACCGGTAAAAGCGTGCGTGTGCTTGTGTTCTGCAAAGAGGACAAGATGGACGAAGCAAAGGCCGCAGGCGCCGAGTTTGTTGGTGGCCAGGACCTGATGGAAAAGATTCAAAAAGAGGGCTGGATGGATTTTGACGTTGTCATCGCCTCCCCCGATATGATGGGCATTGTAGGTCGTCTGGGTAAGGTGCTGGGTCCCCGCGGACTGATGCCCAACCCCAAGGCCGGCACCGTTACTCCCGATGTGGGCCGGGCCGTTGCCGAGGCCAAGGCTGGTAAGATCGAATACCGTCTGGACAAGACCAACATCATTCACTGCCCCATTGGCAAGGCTTCCTTTGGCGCAGAAAAGGTGCAGGAAAACCTTTCTACCCTGATGGATGCCATTGTCAAGGCCAAGCCTTCCGCAGCCAAAGGCCAGTATATCAAAAGCTGCGTCATTGCTACCACCATGGGCCCCGGCATCAAAATCATCCCCTCTCGCTTTGTTTAATCGCTAAACCAATCGCCGCAGATAAAATCTGCGGCGATTTTGTTTGCGCTTTTTACTATAATGTGTTGTGGTTGCGGCAAGTCCCTTCCCCTTGCCACACAGCCGGACGGGCTCCTTCTTGCAACCGCTGGCGCGGCCTTTATAGGCCTTGCCCGCACAGGGCCCCGCGCTATCATTGCAACCAAAAGGGCCGCATCCGTTAAGATGCGACCCTGAGTCTTTTTAGAGGCCG
>CALCSA010000356.1 GCA_937894185.1 uncultured Clostridia bacterium
GGCGTCTTGAGGTTTTCCGAGCAGTCCAGAGTGATCATGGAATAACCGCAGGAAAGCGCGTGCTCAATATCCTCTTTCTTTTTGAGATGGTCGCCGTCGGCGCCGAAGCCGCCCTTCCAGCCTGCCTTGACCACCGACCAGACGGCGGCGTCCAGAACATCGTCCCAGGTACGGTTGGTCAGAGTCAGCTCCCGCATGCTCTGCTGGGCCAGAATAGGCTTGACGTCGTGCGCTTTCACCACCTGAAGATGGGCGTATCCCGCAGGCCCCAGCCGGTCGCCCAGACCGAAGGTTCTGCCGTGGGCCGCCAGAGGAACCGGGCGGGTGAACTCCAGCCTTTCGTTGATCACCAGACGGTTCGGATGGTTCATGGGATAAACCCGAATCCCACCGGAAAGCGCTTTGCCTCCGGTCAGGGCTTTTGCCAGAGGGCCCTCGTCCCAGGTGGCCAGCACGTCGGCATCCTCAAACCATGCGGCAAAGGCGGCCTCTTCCGGCATCCAGGAATCCTCGTAGAGTTCGGCGGAGGCATCTGCCTTTTGCAGGATCTCCAATGCTTTGGTTTTGTCCATAATAATAACCCCCGTTTCTGCCATATTTAAGTGCATCCCAAAGTTACTCTGTCTCTATCATACCAAAAAAATCAGAAAAATGAAAGTGCTTACATAAACTTTCACAGACAAGTTTTGTGCAAACAAAAACGCCGGCCGCTCCCGCAAGGGAACCGCTAGCGTTTTGCTGTTGTCTTAGGCGGGGAGCTCCGTCAGGCTTTCCTCAATTTTGGCCAAACGCTCGGAAGCCTTGCGCAGTTTTTCCCGCTTTCCCTCCACCACGGCGGCGGGAGCCTTTGCCACAAAGCCTTGATTTTGCAGCTTCTTTTCGATCATGGCGATCTCGCTTTGAGCCGTGCCCTTTTCTTTTTCTAGCCGGGCGCGCTCCTTGTCCAAATCCAGCAGCTCCGCCATGGGGATAAAGATGCGGGCGGCGTCGGTAATCACCTGCACCGAACCGGCGGGGTCAAAGCCGTTGCCGATTTCCACGCTGCTGGCAAAGGCCAGCCGCTGGAGGAAGGAGGCTCCCTGTGCAAAGACGGCGGCATGGTCGGTCTCGATATTAAGCCGCGCCTTTTTGGAGGGGGGAACCCCCAGCTCGGCCCGGCGGGCTCGGATAGCCCGGATGGCTTCCACCACCATGTTGAACTCCTGCTCCTCCCGGGTAAAGGCAAGGGCGGGGTCGGCGGTGGGCCAGCTTTGAATCATCAGAGTCTCACCCTCGTGGGGCAGAGCCTGCCACACTTCCTCGGTGATGAAGGGCATAAAGGGATGGAGCAGCCGCAAAGAGCCGTCCAGCACATACAGAAGCACCTGACGGGCACGCTGTGCCGCTTCGCCCCCCTCCTGCATCCGGGACTTGCTCAGCTCGATATACCAGTCGCAGAGAATATCCCAGAAGAAGTCGTAAAGCTTTTGGGCGGCAATGCCCAACTCGTATTTTTCAAGGTTTTCGGTGACCTCGCCCACCAGCTGATTGTAGAGGGAGAGAAGCCACTTATCCTCAATGGAAAGAGTATCGGGCAGGGTAGAACCGGAGTCCCCCTCCTCCAGATTCATCATCACGTAGCGGACGGCGTTCCAAATTTTGTTGCAAAAGTTACGGGCGGCCCGAACTTTTTCCTCGACGAACCGCAGGTCGTTGCCGGGAGAAACACCGGTGGCCAGCGTAAAGCGCAGGGCGTCGGCGCCGTACTCCCGGATCACATCCAGAGGATCGATGCCGTTACCCAGAGATTTGGACATCTTGCGTCCCTGAGCATCCCGCACCAGACCGTGGATAAAAACGGTGGAAAAGGGGCTTTCCCCCATCTGCTCCACCCCCGAGAAGATCATCCGGGCCACCCAGAAGAAGATGATGTCGTACCCGGTGACCATGTCGCTGGTGGGGTAGAAGTATTGGAGCTCCTCGGTGTTGTCCGGCCAGCCCAAGGTGGAGAAGGGCCACAGAGCCGAGGAAAACCAGGTGTCCAAAGTGTCCTGATCCTGTGTTAGCTTTTTGCCGCCGCACTTGGGGCAGGTCTGGGGGGTGCTGCGGGCCACGATCACTTCGCCGCAGTCTCCGCAATACCAGGCGGGAATCTGATGTCCCCACCAAATTTGGCGGGAGATGCACCAATCCCGGATGTTTTCCATCCAGTGGAAGTAGGTTTTGTCAAACCGCTCGGGAACAAACTTGGTGGTGCCGTTTTTCACCACTTCCACGGCGGGTTCGGCCAGAGGCTGCATCCGGACAAACCACTGCTGGCTGGCCCAAGGCTCCACTGTGTCGGAGCAGCGGTAGCAGGTGCCCACGTTGTGGGCGTGGTCCCGCACCTTGACCAAAAAGCCTTGCTCCTCCAGATCGGCCAGCATCTGCTTTCTGGCCTCGTAGCGGCCAAGACCGGCGTATTTGCCGCCGTTCTCGTTGATGGTGGCGTCCTCGTTCATCACATTGATGACGGGCAGAGAGTGGCGCAGCCCTACCTCAAAGTCGTTGGGGTCATGGGCGGGGGTGATCTTCACCGCGCCGGTTCCAAACTCGGGGTCCACGTAGCGGTCCGCCACCACGGGGATTTCCCGGCCTGTCAGAGGCAGAATCAAAGTCTTGCCGATCATGTGAGCGTAGCGCTCGTCCTCGGGATGAACCGCCACGGCGGTATCTCCCAGCATGGTTTCGGGGCGGGTGGTGGCGATCTCCAAGAAGCCGCTGCCGTCCTTAAGGGGATATTTTACATGCCAGAAATGGCCCTGCTGCTCCTCGTACTCCACCTCGATGTCGGAGATGGAGGTGTGGCAGGTGGGGCACCAGTTGATGATCCGCTCGCCCCGGTAAATGAGGCCTTTTTCGTAAAGGCGGTTAAACACCTCGATGACGGCTTTGCTGCAGCCCTCGTCCATGGTGAACCGCTCCCGGCTCCAGTCGCAGGAGCTGCCCAGTTTGCGCAGTTGCTGAACAATGCGCCCGCCGTATTCTTTTTTCCAGCCCCAAGCCCGCTTCAAATACTGCTCCCGGCCCAAATCCTCTTTGGTCAATCCCTCTTCGCGCAGGGCCTCTACAATTTTGGCCTCGGTGGCGATGGAGGCGTGGTCAGTTCCCGGAATCCAAAGGGATTCGTGGCCCTGCATCCTGCGCCAGCGGATCAAAAGGTCCTGCAGAGTGTTGTCCAGAGCATGTCCCATGTGGAGCTGCCCGGTGATGTTAGGGGGCGGCATAACGATGGTATAGGGCTTTTTTCCACTGCCCGGTGTGGCTCTAAACCAGCCGCCCTTTTCCCAAAAGTCGTAGATGCGGTCCTCCACCTGTCCCGGATCGTATTGTTTTTGCAGCTCCTTGGCCATTTGTGTACCCTCCAAAATATATCTGTGACAAACGTGTCCATATTACACAAGTATCCTATATTATACGCAACGATGCCTCTTTTGGCAATATATACTTTACAAAATGGCCCCGGATTATACAAATCTCCCGCTTTTTGGACCAAACCGCCGCCTCTGCGGCCAAAGGTTTTTCCTGTATTTTACCCTTGACTTTTACCGGCATAGGCGTTTATACTGTTATAAAGTTTAACATAACAGTTAAGAATTCCTTGAGGATTGCTCAAGTCTTATTTAAAGTCCTTGCAACTTTCTGGATAATATGTAAAGATCAACTTTGAGAGTATTGACAAGCTGAAACAAGACGTATATATTGTATTAGTACATATAATACAGCTTAGGACGAGGTGTACCTGTGAAAAAAAAATTCCCGATCAAACGCATTCTATTGATTGTAGTGGCGGTGGGACTGGTAGGAACCGTTGCTTTTAACCTGCTCAAGCCTAAGACGGCCCTTATAATGTTTGAGCGTGCCACGCCCCTGGAGGTGATGGACTTAAAGTCCACCGTGGATGTTACCGGAACAGTGGCCAGCGAGGACAGCGTCACCGTTCACTCCACCTTGGGGGAACCGGTGACAGAAATCGCCGTTGGCGTGGGGGATAAGGTGGAAGAAGGCCAGCTCCTTTGCAAGCTGGACACCGCCGCCATCGAATCGGATATCACCGCACGGCAGGCCATTATTGCCTCTACGGCGCAGCAGAACGCCCTGCGTCTCAGTCAGGCCAAAACCAACCTCTACTACGCCGAGTGGTATCGGGAGCACGATCAGGATGCCGGGATGCTGTCGGCCCGGCAGGCGGTGGAGGATGCGGAGCGCGGCGTGGAAAGTGCAAAGTATGATGTTCGCTCCGCCGAGGACAGCTACGATGAAGCCAGAAGCGAAAACTATAAGGCGGATTCCGATATTTACAGCAAGACTCAAATGAGCCAGCTGCGGGATGCGGTTTCCGCCGCCTACCTGCGTCTGGAAGGGGCGGAGGCCAGCCTCAAGGCCGCCAAGCAGCGGCTTAACCGGGCCAAGTGGGACTCCGACGTTCAGCTCAAGGAGCTGAGGAACGCGGTCACCTCCGAGGAAAACGCGGCGGACTTGACCACCGAGTACATAGCTCTGGAAAAGCTCAAGGATAATCTGGCCAACTGCATCATCAACGCTCCTGTTTCCGGCACGGTGACCGCCGTCTACGCCAAGGAGGGAGCCGAGGCCAAGGGCCTGCTCTTTGTCATCGAAAACACCGAGGCTCTGATTATCGAAACCACCATCAAGGAATTTGACATCAACTCCGTCAAGCCGGGGATGGCGGTGCAGATTAAATCCGATGCCACCGGCAACGAGGTGTTTGAAGGGGAGCTGTTGAGCATTGACCCCACCAGCCGCAAGGATGCCAATGGCGAAACGGTAACCGGCTCCACTGCCGAGTACGCCGCCAAGGTGCGGGTCACCACCAAAAACAGAGGTCTGAAAATTGGCATGAACGCCAGAGTCAACATCATTCTGGAGCAGCGGGACCAAAAGATGGCGGTGCTTTACGACAGTGTGGGAACCGATGCGCAGGGTAATTCCATCGTCTATGTGGCCCGCCCGCAGGAGGACGGCAGCTACATCGCACAGGCGATGCAGGTGGAAACCGGCATGGAAACCGACCTTTATCTGGAAGTTTCCGGCGAGCTTTCCCAAGGGGATTTGATTTTACAGGACCCCTCCAACCTTCAGGACGGCATGGTGGTAAACCTTGCTCCCGATCTTCTCTCTGAGAATATGGGCGGCGGTGGTGGCCCCGGAGCCGCCGTCATGGTGGGTTGACGGTATGGGAGATAAAGTGATCGAAATGCGGGATGTGGTAAAAAAATACTACATCGGCACGCCCAACGAGCTCACCATCCTCAAGGAGATTTCCATGGATATTCATCGGGGGGAGTTCCTCTCCATTGTGGGGGCTTCCGGTTCGGGCAAGTCCACCCTGATGAACATCATCGGCGCTTTGGACCGGCCCACCACGGGCAGCTACCTTCTTTCCGGCGAAAACGTAGAGGGCATGAGCCAGAACAAGCTCTCGGACCTGCGCAACCGCCATATCGGCTTTGTGTTTCAGACCTTTAACCTGATTCCCCGCACCACCGCTCTGAAGAACGTGGAGCTTCCCATGCTGTACGCCGGGTACTCCCGCAAGGAGCGCAGCCGCAGAGCCCATGAGCTGCTGGAACTGGTGGGGATGGAGGACCGGGTCAAGCATCTGCCCAACGAGCTTTCCGGCGGGCAGAAGCAGCGGGTGGCCATCGCAAGAGCCATGGCCACCGACCCCGATATTTTGCTGGCCGACGAGCCCACCGGCGCTCTGGACACTCAGACCGGGCGGCTGGTGATGGATATTTTTCACAAGCTCCATCAGGAGCAGGGCAAAACGGTGATTCTGATCACCCATAACCCGGAACTTGCCGCCGAAACCGACCGGATTCTCACCTTGAGCGACGGTCAGTTTGTGGGGGAATCCCGACCGGGACACAGCGCTAAGGAATTCATGCCCCTGATGGAGCGGGAAGAGGGGGACGGCGAAATTGAATCTGTTTGAAAATATACAATTGGCCTTTTCCGGCCTGAAGGCGGGAAAGATGCGGGCCTTTCTCACCATGCTGGGCATCATCATCGGCATCGGCTCGGTGATTGCCATTGTGGCCATGGGATCCTCCCTTCAGGCCAGCTTTGCCAGCACCATGGCGGAGATGGGAATGAACAACATAGAGGTGGGGCTTCAGCCCAGCGGAAATTCCACCACCTACTGGATGAGCGACAGCGACCTGATCTCCATGGAGATGATTGAGGAGATGCAGGCCCGGTTTTCCGACCGGGTGGCGGCGGTGAGCATCAACAATACCATTGGCTCCGGCCAGATGAAGGACGGGCGCAAATACGCCAACACCAGCATCCGGGGCGTCACCGACGGCTACAAAACGGCGGAAAACGTCAACATAACAGCGGGGCGCTTCATCACTCCCCGGGATGTGCAGGGAGTCAAAAACGTGGCGGTGATTTCCGACTTTGCCGCCCAGCGGCTTTTTGGCAATCATGACCCCTTGGGTCAGGAGGTCAAGGTGTAT
>CALCSA010000357.1 GCA_937894185.1 uncultured Clostridia bacterium
GAAAATCAATGTTGGTGTCCACGCCGTCCACCACAAACTCCGCCAGAGCCCAACGCATTTTGGCAATGGCCTCCTGCCGGGTGGGGGCAAAGGCAATGAGCTTTGCCATCATGCTGTCGTAGTGGGGGGGAATGGTGTACCCGGCGTAGACGGCTCCGTCCACCCGGATACCGGGACCTCCCGGAACCAGCAATGCCCGCAGGGTTCCCGGGCAGGGCCGAAAACCGTGCTCCGGGCTTTCGGCGTTGATGCGGCATTCAATGGCGTGGCCAAAGAACCGGACATCCTCCTGCCTCATGGTCAGCTCTCTGCCCATGGCAATGAGAAGCTGCCACTTGACCAAATCCACCCCCGTCACCATTTCGGTGATGGGGTGCTCCACCTGAATGCGGGTGTTCATCTCCATAAAGTAGAAGTTGCCCCGGGCATCCAGCAGAAACTCAACGGTTCCTGCCCCCCGGTAGTCCACCGCTCCGGCAGCCTGAACCGCCGCGTTTCCCATTTCTTCCCGCAGCTTGGGAGTCATCAGGGGAGAGGGAGAAGGGCATTCTTCCAGCACCTTTTGGTTGCGCCGTTGCAGGGAGCAATCCCGTTCCCCCAAATGGATGATGTTGCCCTGTCCATCCGCCAGAATCTGCACTTCCACATGACGGGGATTGAGCAGAAACTTTTCCAGATAGATGCCGGGGTCTCCAAAGTAGCTTTCCGCCTCCTGCCGGGCCTGAGCCACCGCATCCTCCAGCTGGGCGGGCTTTTCCACCAGACGGATGCCCCGGCCACCCCCTCCGGCGCTTGCTTTGACCAGCAGGGGGAAGCCTATGGTTTTGGCGAGAGCCTGAACCTCCTCCACAGTGGCAACCGGGCCGTCGGAACCGGGAATCACCGGTACCCCCGCTTCCATCATGGTCTGCTTGGCCCGGGCCTTGTTGCCCATCCCCTCGATGGCCTCGGGAGAAGGGCCGATAAAGGTGATGCCGCATCGCTGGCACTGGCGGGCAAAGCCGGGGTTTTCGCTTAAAAAGCCAAAACCGGGATGTACCGCCCGGGCTCCCGTCAGCTCACAGGCCGAGAGGATGGAGGGGATATTCAAGTAGCTGTCCTTGCTGGGGGCGGGGCCGATGCAGACCGTCTCGTCGGCGATTTGGGCGTGGAGCGCGGCCCGGTCGGCCTCGGAACAGACGGCCACCGTCCGCAGGCCCAGTTCCCGGCAGGCCCGGATAATCCGCACGGCAATTTCGCCCCGGTTGGCAATTAATACCTTATGAAACATAGCGGCTCCTACTGTTTATTCTGATAGAGAACATTTTATGCCTTATTTTTGAAAGGCAAAGGTCAGTTCGGCGGTCACCGCCGTCTCCCCGTCCACATGGGCGTGGCCTCTGCCCACTCCCACCTGCGCTTTGAGGCGGATGATCTCCATTTCCAGCGTGAGAACCTCCCCCGGTACCACCTGCCGGCGGAATTTCGCCTTGTCGATTTTGGCAAAGAGAGCCACCTTGCCTGCGTTTTCCGGCAGAGAGCCCACGCAGACCGCTCCGGTCTGGGCCAGCATCTCGATCATCAGCACTCCGGGAGTCACCGGATGCCCGGGGAAGTGTCCCGGTACCCAGAAGTTGTCTTCCTTGAGATAGGTGCGGGCAATGCACTTTTTCCCCGGCTCCAGAGCGATCACCTCATCAATGAGGAGAAAAGGCTCCCGGTGGGGGATAATTTCTTTAATGCGTTCTTGATCCAGCAATATCATCCTGCCGCCTCCTTGTATCTTCTTGAATATCCTTTATTCCAGACAGAGAATGGGCTGGCCGTACTCCACGCCCTGAGCGTTTTCCACCAGAATCTGGGTAACCACGCCATCCTGCTCGGCGGGGACCTCGTTCATCAGCTTCATGGATTCGATGATGAACAGGGTGTCCCCCTTCTTCACCGGGCTGCCCACCTTGACAAAGGGCTCCTTGCCGGGGGCGGGGGCGGCGTAAAAGGTTCCCACAATGGGGGAACAGACCAGCGTCCCCTCGTAGCCGGGGCATTCTTCCTCCTGAGAGACGACGGTAGCCGCCGACGCAGAGGCCACGGCGGTCACCGCCACCTGCTCGGTGCGGCAGCCCTCCAGCTCCAGATGAAAGTTCCCCTGATCCAGCTTAAAGCCGGATAGTTTATTTTTATGCATGGCGGCCATCAAATCCTTGATGTCCTGTACAGTCAGTTCCATATCCTTCACGGGTATCCTCCCATCATTGTTCATACTTTTGCAGGGCCAAAGTGGCGTTGTGTCCCCCAAATCCCAGAGAGTTAGAAAGGGCCCGGCGAATCTCCTGTTTTCTGGCTCCTTGGGTGACGTAATCCAGGTCGCATTCCTTGTCGGGGGCCCGATACCCCGCCGTGGGAGGAACCACACCCTCCCTCAGAGCCAGAGCCGTCAGGATAGCCTCCACCCCTCCGGCGGCTCCCAGCATGTGCCCGGTGACCCCCTTGGTGGAGGAAATGGCCACTCTGCGGGCAGATTCTTCTCCCAAAGCTGTTTTAATGGCCAGAGTCTCGATTCTGTCGTTGGCGTCGGTGGAGGTTCCGTGGGCGTTGATATAATCCACCTGATCCCCCGCAAACCCGGCCTCCTCCATGGCAAACTCCATGGCCTTGGCCCCGCCCAGCCCCTGAGGGTCGGGCCCGGTGATGTGGTAGGCGTCGTCGGTGGCCCCAAAGCCCACCACCTCGGCGACGATGTTGGCTCCCCGCGCCTTTGCGTGCTCCAGATCCTCCAGCACCAGAATGGCGGCTCCTTCCCCCATGACAAAGCCTTTGCGCTCCGCGTCAAAGGGAATGGACAGCCGGGCCGGATCGTCCCCCACCGCCAGCGCACCCATGTTCTGAAAGCCCGCTAAGGCAAACTTGGTGATGGCGGCTTCCGCCCCGCCGGTGACGCAGGCATCCAGATACCCGTGCTTTATTTTGCGAAAGGCCTCTCCCATAG
>CALCSA010000358.1 GCA_937894185.1 uncultured Clostridia bacterium
TTCTAAAGAAAAGTCCCCCGCCTCCCCTTCTCGGTAGAGCAGGCAGCCCACGGCCTCTTCCCCGTCCAAAATCTGGTAGGCCTGACAGGTGAGGAGCATCCCCGCCATGGTTTCCGGCGTGTGGCCCCAGCCGGAACTGTAGCCGTGCTCCTGCCGGTCCCGGGCAAAGGCCAGATTATGAATTTCAATCATTTCCTCCACCTCCCAAAGGGTGGCAGGCTCAAACTGTATCCTCACAGGTTAGGCTCCTTTGCGGCAAAGAAGGCAAGCGCCCCCAAAAGAATCTTTCGGAGGCGGCAAAAATTACTCTTCTTCCCAGTTGTGCCAGATTTCCTGAACATCGTCGTTTTCTTCCAGCAAGTCCAGCAGCTTTTCCATTTTTGCAGTACTTTCTTCATCCAGCTTGACAAAGGTGGAGGGAACGTATTCCGCCTGAGCAGAGGCAAAGGTGTAGCCCTTTTTCTCCAAAGCTTCCCGAACTTCGCCCACTTCGTTCCAAGCGGTGTAGATTTCCACCGCCTCGTCTCCAAAATCAAAGTCCTGGGCTCCCGCTTCCAGGCAGTCCTCCATCACCTTGTCCTCGTCAAGGCCCTCGTTTTCCAGCACGATGATGCCCTTGCGCTCAAACAGATAGCCCACGCTTCCCGTCTGGCCCAGATTGCCCCCGTGCTTATCAAAGTAGTGGCGCAGGTCTCCGGCGGTGCGGTTGCGGTTGTCGCTCAGGCAATCCACCATCACCGCCACCCCCGCAGGACCGTAGCCCTCGTACATAATCTGCTCGTAGGTAGCCTTGTCGCTCCCGGCCTTTTTGATGGCCCGGTCGATGTTGTCGTTGGGCACGTTGTTAACCTTGGCCTTGGCGATCAGATCCCGAAGCCTTGCGTTAGAGTCGGGGTCCGCGCCCCCCTCCCGCACTGCCACGGCGATTTCCCGGCCCATTTTGGTGAAGATTTTCGCCCGTTGAGCGTCTGTCTTTTCCTTCTTGCGCTTGATGTTGTTCCATTTGGAATGTCCTGCCACGGTATTTCCTCCCGTTTATGTTGTATTGTCAGCGGTCCCGAATCCAAGGGTTGCGGCTGCCGTCGTCACCGCCCAGAGTGATCTCGTCATCCCTGCGGCTGTTGGGGCGGCTGGTTCCCTCCTCCACGCTCACCTCCGGCATGATAAAGAGGTAAACGGTCTGGCGTTTGGGATCAAACTCCACTCCCGGCTCGGGGGTGGTGCTCACCACGTCTCCCGGCCTTGCGGTGGCATCGTACCGCTGCATAATCTCGATGTTGACGCCTTCCAGATTGCCCAGAATCTCGGTAGCCTCCGTCATGGTGCGGCCGATGACATCGGGCATTTCATGGCGGATGGGACCTTTGCTCACGGTGATCTCCACCGAAACGGTTCCGGTGGCGTAAATGGGCTCCCCCTCCACCGGGCGCTGATCGATGATGGTGCCCTGAGGGTAGTTGCTGTCAAATTCTTCCCGGACGGTAAACTGGAAGCGGCTGTACTGGGGATTGTTGCGCACATCGCTGAACAGCTGATTAAAGAAGCTGGGCATTCTGTCGTCCCCGGGCTGAGAAGCATCCTCCCCCGCGGGTTGAGACAGGGAGCTTTCCTGTCCCACGGCGGCGGGGCCTGCAGGCTTGGGCTGGATAATGCCGGGGAGCATGGAGGTGACAAAGAACCAAATCGCTCCGCCCAGCAACAGGAGCATCACCAGCATCCCCAGCACCACATATTTGGCGGTGGACTGCTTGGTCCGCTCCTCTTTCATCTCAGGGGGGGGCGGTTCCTTGGGCCCTCCCGCCTGAATCACCCGACTGGTGTCGTACACGGCGGTGCTGTCCGCCTTGGATTCCACCATGCGGGAAACAAAGGTCTGCATGGCCTGAATCCGCTCCTGGGTATCCGGCTCCATGGCGGCGGACACCGCATCGGATATGTTCTGGGGCAGATAGGGCAGCTGCTCCGACAGGGCGGCCAGAGAGCGCTCCCCGTCCATGCGTATGGATTTTGGCGGCACAATGCCGGTCAGGGTGCGGTAAAGCAACGCTCCCATGGCGTAGACGTCGGTCCAGCTTCCCTGCCAGCCGCTGGGGGAATACTGTTCGGGGGCGCTGTAGCCCGTAAACAGCTGGGCGTCCAGCTCGCTGCCGGCGGTGCGGGTGGCGGAAAGAGAAAACTCCCAGAGGTAGAGCTTTCCGTCCCGGTCTGCAAAGATGGTGTAGGGAGACACGCCCCGGTGAATCTGGCCGTGGGAGTGAAGGGTTCCCAAGGTGCTGCAGATGGGCAGCAGCAGCGCCAAAGCATGTTTGGGGGACAACCTGCCCCCCTGCTGTTCCAGATACTCCTCAAAGGGGATGAGGTCCAGCCCCTGAAAAATAGCGTAGATGGTGTTGTGCTCCGACAGGACGGTTTCCAGCGGAACCACCGGCTCGGTGACGCCAAGGCGGCGGATTTCGTTGCAGATGTCCACAAAATCCGAGGCCAGCGCCTTGTACTGGGCGCCGCAGCCCGCCAAAGGCATAATCTTGCCTGTTTCCAAGGAGCGCTGTGCAATGGTCTGGGGAAAATACTCCCAAATCCAGACCTTTTGCTGGAGGGAGTTGTCAAAACCGGCATAGAGAACTCCCCCGCCATTTTTGCGCAGAGGAAGACCCAGCAGATACCGTCCGCTCAGCACGGTGCCGGGGCGGGCGCACTGCAAATCATATATAGGATCATCCTGCCAGTGGCAGGCAGGACAGGCGCTGTGCCCATCCATGGGCGTCATGCACTTTAAGCAGAGCAGATGTCCCAACTTGGACATGAACGCGTTCCTTCCTTTCACAGAGTGTGGAAAAAGAATCTTGCCGGGAAGCCCTGTCACGCAGGTGGAAAGCCTGTGATGTTGTGTCTAAGTCCCGGGTCCTTTTCCTTTTCTTCTGTCAAACCGCCGTCCCTTCTCCGCCGCGTGTCGGCAGAGCTTGCAATA
>CALCSA010000359.1 GCA_937894185.1 uncultured Clostridia bacterium
CCTTGGAAGGCAAGACCCTCAATGCGTTTGTCGAGGAATCAATCCGGGGTAGCCTGCACGAGCAGCAGTAATTTTTCTTTTATTGACAAAACTGGGCTTGCAATTGGAAAATAGCTCCAATACACTATAGCCAGTCCAGAATCGACAAAAAAATAAAGCCCCCACAGTCTGGGAGCTGTTGACAAGAGCTTACAAATGTTATCCGACTGGCAAAGGCTGGTAACATCGTTGTAGGCTCTTGTTTTTTATTGTGAAGAAACCACTGGCTGTGCCAGTGGTAGGGAAAAAGGTTTACCGAGGAATATGATAAAAAGCTCCTTTTGATAGAATGGAGATGCGGTCTGGCAACTGCATCAACCAAATCAAAAGGAGGACAGAAGGCATGAAGCCTAATGACACAAACAGCCTATCACATACGAAATGGAACTGCAAATATCACAACGTATTTGCACCGAAGTACCGCCGCAAGATATTTTACAAAGAGAACAAAGCAGAAATTGGTGCAATTCTGCGGGAACTGAGCAGGTGGAAGGAAGTAAAAATTGTGGAGGCAGAAGTATGCCCGGACCATATCCACATGCTGGTGGAGATTCCCCCAAAGATGAGTGTGGCGGGATATGTAGGATTTCTAAAAGGGAAGAGCAGCCTAATCATATTCCAGCGGCACGCGAATCTAAAATACAAGTACGGAAACCGTACATTTTGGTGCCGTGGATACTATGTAGACACTGCAGGCAAGAATGCAAAAAAGATTGCAGAGTATATACAAAACCAGCTAAAAGAGGATCAGGTCGCAGATCAGATGACATTAAAAGAGTATCAAGACCCGTTTAACGGGTAGCAGGTAATCGCTATCGCAGGAGTCAGACCGTTATGCGTCTTAAGACGCTGCTAGTATTATAGGGCTTTGCCCGCATATGAAATACCCCCGGCTACGCCGAGGGATCATTATTTTGAGCGCATTTCTGCGCTTGAAATAAATCCAGCGTCCAGTTCACCTTTGCATTACGATCTGGATCGCTGTGTGGGACAGGCCTCGCTGCAAAGCTACACCTACCACTGGCGCACCTTGACAATTGAATCTCCGACATCATCAGTACGTATTTTTACAGACCCGTCAAAGCCAAGGCAGTGGTAAGCGGGAAAGCGACATAAGCAAAAGCGCCAAGACCGTCTGTCCCTTTGGGATCAACGCTACGTATTCATTATGAATGACGCAAAGGCACGAGCGACAACTTTTGGCTTAAAATCAGTCTGTAGTGGACTGAATCGCATTGTGTCCAGAAATCTATGACTCTGTATCGATCCTGTAAAAAGATAATGATACAATCTCCGATTGTGAATGCCACAAGATAGAGCTATCCGAATTACACAACCATAGGATAGAGTCCCTGCGGCACCCGTTCAACGACGATGTCTGCGGAGCTATGCGCTTGCAAACTACAAGCGGCTGTTGATGTCAAGGTAAGGTTTATATATAAGGGTAGGGCGTATTCGCACTACGTCCTACCCTTTATATACTTGTTATACTACAAGAAAGCCTATGAAACATAGACTTTTCTGTAGGGTAATAACAATTGGTGATCCATCGGGGATTCGAACCCCGGACGCCCTGATTAAAAGTCAGGTGCTCTACCGGCTGAGCTAATGGATCATTTTTGACTCGAAGAACATTATACAATAATAGCCTTGTTCTGTCAATAAAGGAACTTGCAAATATTAAATTATTTTGCAATATGGTGGCAGATAGGGAACAATCAAAAGGGAAACCATCTATTTTGCCCTATTCCGCCACCCAAAAGGCGGCGTTTGGGCAAGGGGAAGGCCAGCGTTTTCAGGCGCTGGCCCGGATGCTTCGCCGGTCGTCTGCCTTTGAATGGCCAAAGGCGGGGCGGCTGCCCTTCAGGCGCTAATCGGCAAGGGCTATTTCATCATATAGCTTACGTTGTCGATGAAATCTCCTACCTGACGCAGGGCCCGACCGGTGGATTTGCGCAGCTTTTTGCTTCTGCTTTTGGCGTTATTGCCGGACATCATGTATGCGGCAGCGCCTACAGCCATGCCGACGCAGGCGGTGGTGATAGCGGTGGTTTTGTTGCGGTTCATAGAGGTACCTCCTGAAAATAAATTTTCAATCCTAGTATGTCCCCTATGCCGTCCTGCTACCCCGGGTATTTTCTGGTTAATCATGGTGAGACAGGAAGAATTTAAAGCTTGGCGTCAATGTAGCTGTACATGGTGTATTTGGAAATCCCAAAATACTTGGAAACCTTATCTCCGCTTTTGGTGATGAGAAAAGCCCCCGATTCGTTTAGGAACTGAATGGCCTTGATTTTATCCTCTTTGTTCATCAACGCCACCGGTTTGCCTACCAGCTTGACGCTTTGTTCAATCAGCTCATCCAACAGCTCGTTGACGTTGGAAATAATCTGCTGAGGCTCCGCTTCTTCGGTGGTCACAATGTTATGCAGAACGCTTTCCGCCATCATCAGATGGGTGATGTCGTAGTTGATACCAAAAATTCCCACGGCGTCGCCGTCCTCGTCCCGAATGTAGATGGTGCTGGATTTGAGCAATCGCCCGTCCTTGGTGCGGGTGAGGTAACCCAGATGGTTTTGCAGATGTCCCCGGTCTCCTCGCAAAGCCTCCAAAGCCACATGAGAGGGGCCGTCGCCGATTTTGCGGTCGCTGACATGGCCGTTTTCGATGTAAGCGATGGAACTTTCCAAGTTGTTATCCCGCAAATCGTGGATGACAATTTCGCAGTTTTGCCCAAACTGGGCGGCCAGTCCTTTAGCTAGCTCCCGTAAAAAATCCAAATTCATCTGAATGCCCCCATCTCTGTTCTAACCGTTGGCGTGGCTTGGCCACAGTCTGTTTGTTATGATAGTATAAGTTAGTATACCATAAAATAATACCCCCGCCAATATCTTTATGAATTACTGAATTATTTTTAGAAAACCTATTGCATTGTAAAACAAAATATGTTAAACTAAAAACAATTAACGGTACTGGTTGAATACTGTGCAAAATTAATAGGAAAAGTTCCTGCTGTAACGGAGTGCTTCGCGCACGGGCAAGGATGGTCGCCTGTGACGGCCGTCGTGCAGCTGGAAACAGGCGTCCACTGTAGAGGTGGGCGTTTTTTTGTTGAAGGAGGTTATTTTATGCTGTTGGTAGGAAACGGAAAAGTAGTCACGAGAGGGAAGGCGGGACTGCTGGAAAACGGCTGTGTAGCGCTGGAAGGAAAGCGCATCGCAGCCGTGGGGGACACCAAAACCCTGCGGGAGCAAAACCCCGGCGCGGAGTTTATCGACGCTGCCGGTAAAGTGATTATGCCCGGGCTGATCAACGCCCACAATCACATTTACAGTGCCTTTGCCCGGGGCCTTTCCATCAGGGGGTACGCACCTCAAAATTTTTTAGATATTCTGGACGGCATGTGGTGGACCATGGACCGCCATATGAACCTCAAGGATACTTACTGGTCGGCCATGGCCACCTATCTGGACTGTATCCGCTGCGGAGTCACCACGGTGTTTGACCATCACGCCAGCTACGGCGGCATTTCCGGCAGCCTGTTTGCCATTGCCGACGCCGCCAAGGAGCTGGGAGTTCGCACCTGCCTTTGCTACGAGGTTTCCGACCGGGACGGGGAGGAAAAAATGCGGGAGGGCGTCAAGGAAAACGCCGACTTTATCACCTATTGCGCCAAGGATACCACCGACATGGTCAAGGGGATGATGGGGCTTCACGCTTCCTTTACCCTTTCCGACGCAAGCCTTGCTCTCTGCCGGGAACACACCCCCGAGGGCGTGGGCTTCCACATTCACGTGGCGGAAGGCATGGCCGATGTCTACGACAGCCTGAAGAAGTACAATAAGCGGGTGATTCAGCGCCTTTTTGATCAGGATATTCTGGGGGAAAAGACCGTCGCCGGCCACTGCATCCACGTAAACGGGCTGGAGATGGATATTCTAAAGGAAACCGGCACCATGGTGGTGCACAACCCGGAATCCAACATGGGGAACGCCGTAGGCTGCCCTCCCACCTTGGAGATGATCCATCGGGGTATCCTCACCGGCCTTGGCACCGACGGCTACACCAACGACATGTTCGAATCCATGAAGGTAGCCAACATCCTCCACAAGCACAACCTCTGCGACCCCACCGTGGCTTGGGGCGAGGTGCCTCAGATGCTCTTTGAGGGCAACCCCGCCATCGGAGCCCGCTACTTTGATTCCAAGCTGGGTGTTCTGGAGGAGGGAGCCGCCGCCGATGTCATTGTGGTGGATTACGATCCCCTCACCCCCATGACGGGGGACAACACCAACGGACACATCCTCTTTGGCATGATGGGCCGGGACGTGGTCACCACCATCATCAACGGAGAGGTCAGGATGAAGGACCGTCAGCTGGTGGGCATCGACGGAGCCGCCATTCTGGCCCAATGCCGGGAGCAGAGCACCGACTTTTGGAGCCGCATCAACGCGTAACAAAACTTCCCGCGCAGGCGGGATTGGAAATTCTACCAAACATCCAACACAATATACCCAGGAGGTATGACCGATGAGCGATATTATGCGCCCCATTGCCTTTTCTGCCCTGATGGACTGGTCCCTGGAGGAATACCGCCGGGAAGGTTCCATCTTTGGAGTCTCCACCCTCTACCATCATAAGGGAAAGACCCAGCCTATCTTTAAAGAAGAGCTGGAAACCCCCTTTGGCCCTGCTGCCGGGCCCCATACCCAGCTGGCCCAGAACCTGATTGCCTCCTATCTGGCGGGGAGCCGCTTTTTTGAGCTGAAAACCGTGCAGACTCTGGACGGCGAGGACCTCCCTGTCAGCAAGCCCTGCATCACCGCCGAGGACGAGTGCTACAACTGCGAATGGTCCACCGAGCTGCGGGTGCCCGAGGCCTTTGAAGAATATGTCAAGGGCTGGTTTGCCATCAAGCTGTTGAGCAAAGAGCTGGCACTGGGGGACTCGGAAGGCTTTGTCTTTAACATGAGCGTGGGATACGATCTGGAAGGCATCCAGTCCCCCAAGATCGACCATTACATTGAGGGGATGAAAGACGCTTCCGACTCTGCCGTCTGGGCAGAGTGTAAAGCCTGGGCCCTTGACAACCTCAGCCGCTTTTCCAAGGTGGACAAGGCCTTTGTGGAAGGTATTTCCCCCAAGGTCAGCGCCTCTATCACCCTTTCCACCCTCCATGGCTGCCCTCCTACGGAAATTGAGCGGATTGCCACCTACCTCATCACCCAAAAGAAGCTGAACACCTACATCAAATGCAACCCTACCCTGCTGGGATACGAGACCGCCCGCTCCATTCTGGACGGCTTGGGCTACGATTATCTGGTATTTGATGACCGCCACTTTAAAGGCGACCTCCACTTTGAGGATGCCGTGCCTATGCTGGAGCGGCTGTCTGCCCTCTGCGCCGAAAAGGGCTTGGAGTTTGGCGTCAAGCTGACCAACACCTTCCCGGTGCAGGTGGCGGCGGGTGAGCTGCCCAGCGAGGAAATGTACATGTCGGGCCGCAGCCTGTTCCCCCTCACCATTGCGGTGGCTCAAAAGATCAGCCACGCCTTTGAGGGCCGCCTGCGCATCTCCTATTCCGGCGGTGCCGATGCCTACAACATAAAGTCCCTGTTGGAAGCGGGCATCTGGCCCATCACGCTGGCCACCACCCTGCTAAAACCCGGAGGATACCGCCGGTTCCATCAAATCGCCGATCTCCTTAAGGACTGTGAGAAAACCCCCTTTGCCGACGTGGATGTGGGGAAGATCGATGCTCTGGCCGAAGAATGCCGGGAGGATGCCTACTATCGCAAGCCCATCAAACCTCTGCCCGTGCGGAAAATCCCCAAGAAGGTTCCTCTAATCAGCTGCTTTATCTCCCCCTGCCGCAGCGGATGCCCTCTGGAGCAGGACATCCCCGCTTACCTGCGTCTGGTGGGAGAGGGCAAGCACGCCGAGGCTTTGCAGGTGATCTTGCAGCGCAACCCCCTGCCCTTTATCACCGGAACCATCTGCTCCCACCGCTGCACCGACAAATGCTCCCGCAGCTTTTACGAGAGCCATGTGGATATTCGGGCCGCCAAGCTGACCGCTGCTCAGGGGGGCTACGACGCCCTGTTCCCCAAGCTTGCTCCCGCTGCCTCCACCGGCAAAAAGGCCGCTGTGGTGGGGGGCGGCCCCGCCGGTATGGCCGCCGCCTACTTTTTGGCCCGGGCGGGCATGGCCGTCACCCTCTTTGAAAAGCGGGTGACTCTGGGCGGCATTGTCCGCTACACCATTCCCCGCTTTCGAATCAGCAACGAGATGATTGATCTGGACGCCTCCCTGCTCCGGCAGATGAAGGTGGATATTCGCTGCGGGACAGAAGTTACCTCCCGGGAGGAGCTTGCCGGTTACGACGCCGTAATCCTTGCGGCAGGGGCTTGGATTCCCGGGCAGCTCAAGCTGGAATACGGCGAGAGCATCAATGTTCTGGACTTTTTGCAGCGCTTTAACGCCGATGCTTCCCAGCTGAAGCTGGGAGATGACATTGTAGTGATCGGCGGCGGCAACACTGCTATGGACGCTGCCCGGGCCGCCCGCCGGCTTCCCGGTTCCCCCAAGGTGCGGATTGTCTATCGCCGCAACAAGCGCTACATGCCCGCCGACGAAGAAGAACTGGCCCTTGCTCTGGAGGATGGCGTGGAGTTCTGCCAGCTGCTGGCTCCGGTGGGAGTCAGGGACGGACAGCTCACCTGCAAGGTGATGAGGCTGGGCCAGCCCGACGCCTCGGGGCGGCGCAGCCCGG
>CALCSA010000360.1 GCA_937894185.1 uncultured Clostridia bacterium
TATCGGAATAGCGGAACCGTTGGATACGCACATAATTTTTAACGCTTTCCACCTCGTCCTGCAGGGTGGTGTCTGCACCCGGCTGAGCCAGATTGTATTTGAGCAGGTGGATAAGAGCGGTGCTCATTTCGGCTATATTGTTGGCACTCTGCATCACCGCCATCCACTTGATGGAGTCCAGTGTATTGTAAAGGAAATGGGGGTTAATCTGTGCCTGAAGAATCTGGAATTGCATTTCCGCCTTACGCTGCTGGTCCTGAATTTCTTTTTCAAAGGAATCTCCCAGCTGGGCAATCATCATGTTAAAGGTTCTCCCCAGATTGCCCATCTCGTCCCGGGAGCGAATTTCTACCCTGGTGGTCAAATCGCCCTGTTCTACCCGCCGACAGGCATCCCGCAGGTGGCGGATGGGCTTGGTAATCAGCCGGGAAAGTGCCAGACTGCAGAAAAGGGAAACGATGGCGCTGGCTACCAGTACCAACCGCAGCAATCTGCTGACCCGGCTGGTCTCTGCCGTGATGCTTTTCATATCGATGAGGCGGATGATCTTCCAGTCTGCCATATTGATGGTCTCGGAAACAATGATGCTGTCCTGCCCGAATACCTTCCCCTCCATCTGCAAGTGATCTGGGACCAGGATTTCAGGGTAGAGCTCCAAAAAAGGCGTGTAGGAAGTAAAATGAGGGAAGTTGAAGATGATTTGTCCCTCGGAGTTGACGATTAAAATTCGCTCGTTGGCCTGAATAGCCGAAGCCATAAACATCTCCCGGACAAAATCGTAATTGATGTTGATGACAATCAACCCCATGACCGTTCGGGGATTTAAGTGGTAAATGGGCTGGATATAGGACATAGTCCGATCGTAGCCCCCCAGCCAGAACTCGCCCTGATCCTCCTCCATAGCCCGTTTAAAGTAGGTGCCGTAGGTGTTGTAAAGACCCCGCACATCCACTCCGGGGAAGCTGGAAAACACCACCTCCTCACTTAAGGTGATGACGTGAATATCCATAATATAGGATTGCATTTCCAGCACACTGGTTAACAAAAGTTCAATTTCTTTACGGGCCTGAAGGTCTTCTTTGACTTGGAGGCCGGTGTCGTAAACCCGGTCCAACTGTTCCCGAATATCTGCGTTGGCCGCAAGGGTAGCGGTAGTGTTTTGAATCAGAGTGATGGTAAAATCAAACTGTGATTTTGTTTTGTCGCTAGCCAACAGGTTGTATTTGATTTCGTTGTCCTTTAGAACCCGCTCGTAGTTTTTATAAACCGTATTCCACACCACCACAATCAGTACCAGCGTCATACCAAAGGTGACTAAAAACAGTTTGCTGCTCACCGGAAATGTTCTGTACTTCTTTTGCACAACCCTATCTCCCTCTGCTTTGATGGATATGCGTTCATCCCCTTGTTTGCACTTCTTCCTGTATCTGTAACAAGTTTCCGATCAAATAGGAAAACAGGCCCGCTGCGATTTCGCATCAGGCCCGGTTGAAAAAAGGGCTTCATCTGGTATTCTTCGCGTAACCCGAAAAGGCCTGCAGAGCCTTATGGCACTGCCAAACCGATGGGGAGAGAGCGGGAATACCTCATTTCTTCTTCGTCTTTTGGTCTATGGCTGTAAGGCGCTTACGTTAACATCGCCTTATAAATTTCCCTGCAGTCCTGTGCCAAAGGCGGTTATAACTGCCTTTGTACTCTTGGAATTTTGCAACCCCGCTTCACTATATTTCAATTTTTTTACTGTTTGCCAAGGCTGCAACGGTCTTCATATCCTCCTTGAGATGTTGGTATACCGAATGATAGAGCTTATAATACTGGCTGTATACGTTGTGAGCCTGCGGGTTGGGCAGCACTTTTTCGTCCAGTATCTGCCAGGATTTTACATCCTCCCAAGTCAAAAGCCCGGTTCCTACACCGGCCAGCATGACATCGCCCAAATTTGCCTCTACGTCGTTGACGGGGCAGGCAACAGGATAGCCAGTGACATCGGCAATAATCTGCCGCCAAAGCTTGGATTTGGCCACTCCTCCCGCCACCAGAATGTACTCACCCAGATCCGTGCGGGTACTTTCCATCGAGTGGCGCAGAGAATAGGCCACTGCCTCCAAAAACGCCCGGTAAACATGGGCCCTTGTATGTACCAGAGAAAGCCCGAATATCACCCCTCTGGCATTGGTGTCCCATACGGGACTGCGCTCGCCCATAAAGTAGGGAAGAACCAGTACCCCTTCGCTTCCCGGCGCAATTTCAGCTGCCTCCCGGTCCAAAACGACATAGGCGTTTTCTCCTCCTTTCTCTTCAATTTCCTTTTCCATTCGGGCAAAATGATCCCGGAACCATTTGATCAAAGCACCCGCCGTGGCTCCTCCGCCAAAGGAATAACTCAGATGCTTTGCATCTTTGACATAGGGCATTTCGATGAGGCCGTCAGCATGAAGGGGCTTGTCGTGTACCAGGGCGGCGCACATGGAAGTGCCAATGGCAGCGGCATAAGAACCCGGCTCGAATACACCCAGTCCCAAAGTTGCCACAACACAGTCCACTCCGCCGGCGCAGACGGGAATTCCTGCTTTAAGACCCAAGCGCTCTGCTATTTGAGGAGTAATAGTTCCCACAATATCACTGGATTCTACAATCCGCTGGGGCATCATACTCAGGGGAATTCCCATGGCATCCAGCATCTCCTTGGACCAGGTGCGTGTTTCAATAT
>CALCSA010000361.1 GCA_937894185.1 uncultured Clostridia bacterium
CTTGGATATTACCGGCGGTGTACCCCCGGTCTTCCCCTTCGGCGTCGGCGCCCTGCTCGTCATCGTCCTCCAGGTTATTGGGACGGGTCAGTTCCTCCAAAAAGCTGGTGATCATCTTGATGTGTACGATATTGTGGTGGATGCACAGACACCCGAAGGCTTCCTGGTTTTCCCGCTCTAAAAACTGCACCGATGTGCGCAAAACAAGACTAGGATAAGATTTGTTAATGAATCCGTACTGACTGCGCGGCCCGTTTTCCGCCAGATAAGTTACAAGAAATTCAGGAAGGGGTTCGCCGATACAGGCGTCGGTAGTGGTGCCGCTGACGCCTACAGTGATACCCACCGGGCGCTCCTGCATCAAATCCAGCGAATACAGGATGGCCTGGCAGCTATCGCCAAACTGTCCTCCCAACATTCGCAGAATTCCCTTATAGGGCTCTAACTCCCGGTTTAGAAATTCGCTCATCATATTTTGTCGTATCTCATTTCCATCATATTTCCGCGCCGAAATCTGAAAGTTAATCGGCAATTCCATTTTATCATTGCAGGGTGTGAAAGTCAATTGCGGGCCTAGGTTTAGATGCGGAACAAGGCGATATTATCAGGAATTTTTGCTTTGTCTGTCACAGGTTTCTTTTCTTGGAGCCTCGGAATAGTTGTCTGCGCTAGTTTGTCGCAAAATGTAAACCGTTACATTTTGTTAGGATGTTATAGCAAAAGAATCCGATTCGTATTTGGTACAATTATAAAAAAATATACAAGTATTATTAATATTGTTGACAACTATGTGGATATATGATATAAAACAAATGGTGACTTTGATAAACCTATTTAGAGTTTATGATTGCGGTTACATAAAAAGGGGTAATATGCGCTTATGAATGCTACCATTCGGGATGTCTCAAAACTTTCGGGAGTTTCTACTGCTACGGTTTCCCGCACCTTTTTTGATCCCGACCGGGTCAAAAAAGATACGCGGGAAAAAGTGCTGGAAGCCGCCAGGGTGTTAAACTATTCCCCCAACGCAATTGCCCGGGCCATGGCACTGCAGCGCACCAACAAAATTGCCTTTCTCATCTGCAAGGCCCACTCCTCTATTCTGGATGAGTTTTACGCCGGAATCTGCGAAGGTATCATGAAGGCAAGCAATGCCTACGATTACCAGCTGCTCATCTCCACCGAGGAGGACTGGATTTCGGCTACCAACAGCGCCAAGCGTGGGCAGATTGAGGGGGTTATTCTGGGAGGCAACGCCAAGGCCGAGCGGGTGCTGGATTTTCAGAGCCGCAATATCCACGTGGTGATGGTAAACAACCGCATCTCCGGGATGAATCTTCCCTATGTGCTGTCCGATGAGCGGGACGGTACAAGGCAGGTGGTGCAGCATCTGGTGGAGCGGGGGCACCAAAAAATTGCCATGATTGCCGGCCGCTTTTCCCCTTACATCTGCAGCGAGCGGTACAACGCCTTTTTGGATGCCATGAAGGAGCATGGGCTTCCGGTAGATGCCCGTTACATCCGCATGTCCGATCCGGATATTGACAGTGCTGTGGAAATCGCCACCGAACTGCTGCGCCAGAAAGACCCGCCCACTGCTATTTTTGGCGCAAACGACATCATCGCCATCGGAGCCATCAAGGCGGCTCTGCGGCTGAATCTGCGAATTCCCGAGGACATTGCCGTGGTGGGCTACGACGATTCTTCCAGCTGCCGCACCACCGAACCGGAGCTGACCTCGGTACACATTGACCGGATGCGCATGGGTCAGCTCTGTGTGGAAAAGCTTCAGGCTCTGCTACGGGGCGAAGGGGTCCCCGAGCAGGTGAGCGTTCTGCCCGCTTGGCTCAATGTCCGCGGCTCCAGCTGACGACAGCGTCATCCACCCTCAATACGCATGAAGGAGGACTGCTTGTGAAGAAGCCTTTGCATACCCTGATCAAAGGGGTGGTCAGCTTGATCTTGCTTTTGATCGCCTTGTTTCCCATCTACTGGCTGGTTGCCATGGCCATCCGCCCCACCGAGGAGCTGAAGGGGCAGATTTCCGTCATCCCCAACAGCCTGACTCTGGAGCACTTTATCCAGCTCTTTACCCAAAAGGGATTTGGCAGCGCCGTCACCAACAGCCTGCAGACAGCGTCGGTGTCTCTGGTGCTTTCTCTGGGAATCGGGTTGTGTGCCGCCTACATCATCGCCCGCAGCCGGTTCAGGCTCAGAATCAAGCAGCCCACCACCTATTGGGTGCTTCTGGTCCGTGTGCTGCCGCCGGTGGCTTTCACCATTCCCCTGTACATCATGTTTTCCAAGCTGGGAGTTCTGGGCAGCAAAATGCCTGTCATTCTGGCCTGCGTGCTGATCAACGTACCCCTCATCATCTGGTTTATGATCAGCTTTTTTCAGGATCTCCCCGTGGAGGTGGAGGAGAGCGCCAAGATCGACGGCGCAACGGAATGGCAACAGTTCCGGCGGATTGTGTTGCCGCTGGTGGCTCCGGGCATCGCCGCCATTGCCATGCTTTCCTTTATGTACGCATGGAACGAGTACACCTACAGTGTGATTTTTGTCCAGTCCCCCACCAACTACACCGTCCCTTTGACTTTGGCGGTGCTCAACACCGAGGATAATCTGACCAACTTTGGCCTTGTGGCCGCCGGGGGAGTCGTCTCGGTGATTCCCATCACTTTGTTTGTTATCTTTGCGCAGAACTACTTGATCAGTGGTTTATCAAGCGGCGCTGTGAAAGAATAACAATAAATGAACATTCACTTGAATGCAAAAGGAGGATACCAGCACATGAAAAAGTTTCTTGCGATGATTCTTGCAGTGGCCATGCTCGCCACCTTAGCCGCATGTGGTTCCCAGACACCTTCCAGCGCTCCTCAGGGCGGCTCCTCGGAAACTCCCCCACCGGCGGCCTCCTCCCCCGAAAGCGTATCGGCTCCCGCTCCCTCATCCGAGCCTCAAACCCTGACTCTGATTCTGCGCGGCGGCTCCTATGCCGATGTTATCAAGGCCGCTCTGCCGGAATTTGAGGCTGCCAACAATGTAAAGTGCGAAGTACTTGATCTTGCCTTTGACGATCTGCACAACAAAATCGCTCTGGATGCCCTCAATCCCAAGGGAGCCTATGACCTCTGCATGGTGGACGGCTCTTGGATGGCGGAGTTTACCGCCCACAACGTATTGGCCAATCTTTCTGCGTTGGGCTACAGCTTTGACAACGACATCATCCCCAACACCACCTCCATCTGCGAAGTGGACGGTCAGATTTATCTGGCTCCCTACTTTGGAAACGTCACCATCATGCTCTACAACAAAGAAAACGTCAAAAACGCAGGCATTAACATCGACGATGTCGATTCTTGGGAAGAGATTATGACTGCCTGTAAAGCCGCCGCCGCTCAAGGCAAAAAGGGCTTCTTGCTGCGGGGAGATACTCCCGACAACTTTGTCTCCGACTTCTTGCCTCTGCTCCTCGCCTACAAGGGCTGGGTCATCGACAAGGACAATAAGCCCACCGTCAATACCCCCGAATTTAAAGAAGCCATGAACTTCTATCTGGAGCTGATCGCTACCGGAGAGGCTCAGTCCAAGGATGACGTTGTGGCAGCTCTGGACAGCGGTGCCGCTACCATGGGCGTGGGCTGGCCCGGCTGGTATGTCCCCGCCGATGATAAGGCCGCCAGCTATATCATGATTCCCCCGTCTGCCAAACAGGGCGGCGAGAAGTACGCCACCTCCGAGTACGGCATCTGGACCATCGGCATCCCACAGAACAGTGAGAAAAAAGAGCTTTCCATGAAGCTGCTGCAGTACATCATGTCCCCCGAAGTGCAGCTGGCCTCCATCGAAAACGGCGGCGTTCCCTGCCGGTACTCCTGCCTGCAGAACCCCGAGGTTCTGGCCAAAATGCCTCATCTGGAAATCGTCTGCAACGCTCTGGAAAACGGCGTTTACCGCCCTGTAATCGAAGAGTGGACCGACTTTACCAACATCCTCGGCGCTGAGATGGACAACATCGTCAACGGCGTCAAGACAGTGGATGCCGGTCTTGCCGATGCCCAAGCCCAACTGGAAATGCTTCTGGCATAAGATTTTATGGTACAAAGATTCTTGACTTTGCGCCTGTTCGCGGTCAAGACTCCTTGCGCCGCACACCCTCCCCGGGGATGGAGAAGCCCTCCGTCCCCCGGGAGAGGTTCCCGGCGCCGGCACGACAAAATCATCGGAACAGGGAGGTCCACCATGCCCAACAAGCCATACAAGTTAAACTCCGGAACCTGGGGAGACCGGGCGTTTCCCCATGTGATGTTGGCGCCCACCCTGATTGTCCTCATTGTGATGACGGTATATCCTTTGGTGTTTACCTTCCTCTACAGCTTCACCGACTACAACTACTTAAAGCAAAGCGCCGCTTTTATCGGCCTTGGCAACTACATCACCCTGTTTAAGAACGCCTATTTTCGGCAGGCAATCTTCAATACCGTCAAATTTACGGTGATGGCCGTGACTCTGGAAATGCTGTTTGGCCTCTTGCTGGCGGTGTTTGTCAACAGCTTGCGCAGGGGCCAAAAGCTGATGCGCACCCTGCTGCTGCTGCCCTACCTTCTCCCCGCGGTCACCGTCGCGCTGAGCTTCCGCATGATGCTCTCGCCCAACTACGGCATCGCCACGCAGGTGTTTACGGCTCTGGGGCTGCCGGTGTACAACTGGTTCCACGAAATCAAAACCGCCTTCAACACCATTTTGCTCATCGACGTCTGGCAGAACGTGCCCTTTGTATTTTTGCTGTTGTACGCATCGCTGCAGTCGGTGTCCGCCGATCAGTACGAGGCGGCATCCATTGATGGAGCCAATGTTTTTCAGCGGTTTTGGTATGTTACGGTGCCCAACATCAAAAACAGTCTGGCTCTCTGCACCCTTTTGCGCATTATTGATACCTTCCGGCTCTTTGAAAAGGTCAATATTCTGACAGGGGGCGGGCCGGCCAACTCCACCGCCACCATCACTCAGTTTTTATATAACTACGGCATCAAAAACCTAAAGTTTGGTTTCGGCAGCGCCGGTGCCATTGTCATGACCGTGCTTGTGCTGATACTCTCCAGTTTCTACATCAAAAAGGCGATCAGGTGACGTTATGATGAAGTTAACTTTTATCAATGCGGGCTATGGCGAGGCGATTCTCATTCAGTGCCCCGACCCGGCGTTTCCCGGTGGAATCTTTACC
>CALCSA010000362.1 GCA_937894185.1 uncultured Clostridia bacterium
AGCTGAATAACAGTTCGAATAATCTTATCTTTGGAAAAAACTACATTTCGGACGGTGTGGCTTATACACTACGTTCTTTGTCGGTAGGAAGTGGTTCCACAGGTTACGATGACACTATGAGAGGAACGCCCGAAAGCAACGAATGGGATCAGATTTTGAACAAAGACAGTGATTCCATTAAAAATTGGAGTGAGATTTATTCTTGGGGGCAGGATACGCATTCTAATATTGAGTCGTACCGTGCGTTTCGCGGGTACGATTCGGCCCGCTGCTGGGAGTATGATTCTGCGTCGCTCGTCCGCCCGGTCTTCGGTTTCCGCCCCGCCCTTGAAATCCTGAACCCTGCCACGCTGGGCCCTGACGGACTGAAAACCGTCACCTATGACATGGGCAGCAAGGGAACGCTGGGCGAAGATTTGCTCCAATCCGCCACGGTGGTCTACACCGGTACGCTGATCCTGCCGGAAATTACAGAAGCAAACGGCTTCAACTATGCCGGTGCAGTAGGTGCAGGCACGCTGGGCTGGTATGACGGTTCTACCTTTTACGCACCGGGACAATCGCTTACCGACTTGGCGGACAGAACAATCTTGACCGCCGGGGTTTACAATAATGAAGCCCCGCCAACGGACAAGACACTTGTAAGTATCACATCGCCAAGTGCAATCACAGGAGTTTCCAACGGCACAGCAAAAACCGCGGCGGCATTGGGTTTGCCTGCAAAAGTAACCCTTGTGACAGATGGCGGAAATGTTCAGGCAGATGTGGCATGGGATGTAACAGGCAGCTCATATGACCAATCCGATACATCTGCACAGACATTCACAGTAAGCGGAACGGTAACGCTGCCAAGCGGTGTGAGCAACCTGAATAATGTAGGACTCTCTACCAGCATTCGCGTAACAGTAAATGCTAAGTCCTCATCCGGCGGCGGCTCGTCCTCTGATGACCGTCCCCATATTACCGTGATACCACCGGCGCCCGACAAGCCCAATACACCTACACAGGGCGAAATCAAGAAAGAGGGTAAGGTGGACGGTACTGGCAACGGGGCGGCTAATATCTCCGAAAAGGACACAAAAGCTGCCTACGAAAAGGCACTAAAAGCAGCGAAAAAGAACGGCAACGAGAAAAACGGCATTGCCATTACGGTAAGAATAAACACAGACAAGAAAACCGCAGTCAGTATTTCCTTTAGTCTGCCAAAGGCAGTGCAGGACTATATCATTGCCAAAGAGATTCGCTCCATCACATTGGTATCAGAAAATCCTGCCATCAGCATGACGCTGGATTTGGCGGCGGTAAAAGAGATTCGCAAACAGGCGAATGGTGATGTGACAATCACAGCCGCCCGTATGGAGAGCAGCAAACTCACAAAGAACGCTAAGGCTGCTATTGGCTCCCGACCTGTCTTTGACCTGACAGTCAGCTACGGCAAGGGCAAGACGGTTCAGAATTTCGGGGCAGGAAACGTAGCGGTGGCAATTCCCTATATCCTTGCCGCAAATGAAACATCCGGCAACGTGCAGGCGGTCTATGTGGATGCACAGGGCAAGGTGCAGTGGCTGATCAGCTCTGTTTATGACGGTGTGGAACGAGTGCTGCGCTTTAGCACTTCCCACTTCTCCACCTACGGAATCGGCTACAAAAAAGACGCGCCGACCTTTACCGACATCGGCAGCCATTGGGCAAAGGATGACATTGCGTTTGTGGTAAACCGGGGCTTATTCAGCGGCACTTCTGCAACAACGTTCTCACCGAATACCGCCATGACAAGAGGAATGTTCGTGACTACCCTCGGACGATTGGCAAATGTCGATGTGAATGCCTACAAGCAGTCCAGCTTCATCGACGTAAAGGCAGACGTTTACTACATGGGTTACATTGAGTGGGCAAATAAAAACAACATTGTCAATGGCATTGGCGATTATAAATTTGCCCCGGATCAGTCCATCACCCGTGAGCAGATGGCGGTTATTATGACGGGCTACGCCAAAACCATCGGTTATAACTTGCCGAAGGTTCATGTGGAGAACACCTTTGCGGATAACGTTAAAATCAACGCCTATGCAAAGGATGCCGTGAAGCAGATGCAGATAGCAGGGGTCATCAGCGGCAAAAACGGAAATCTCTATGATCCGCAGGATACGGCCACAAGAGCCGAGGTGTCTGCTGTACTGCGCCGCTTCGTGGAGCGGGCGATTTCCAGCGACAGGTTGCAGGGCTGGACGATGAATGATTCCGGCAACTGGATGTACTACGAAAACGGCAAGCCCGTTACCGATAAGAAGGATATTGATGGGTCTACCTACACCTTTGACCAGTATGGCGTGACAGCGGATGTGCCGAAAAATCTGCGGTACACCACCTATATCGTGCAGAAGGGCGATAGCTTCTGGCTTATCGCCCGCAAGCTGGGCTGCACCATGAGCGAGTTGGAGCGTTTAAACAACAAGAGCCGGTTCTCCATCATCTATCCCGGCGATATACTTCGGGTTCCGGAGAAGTAAAACAACAAATCAATAAAGCTATGGGGAGCAAAAAGGGCGCACAGGTTGAGATTTGGACCTGTGCGCCCTTTTTGCAATCAAGAAAATTACTTGGGATAAAATTCTTAGCATACTGCTTGGGCAAGGCTGCTGTAACAATCCCCCAGCCCGATGGCATAAAGATAGTCCATATGCTATGCTTTGGGAGAACATTGGAAAACTCCATATAGCAACCGGAGCATTCAGATTCAAGAATGGACGCTTTGAAAATGCCCCGCTGAAAAATCAGCAGGGCATTTCAGGCTATTTGCAAATGAAGTCAGAAACCACGCACTCGTCTGCAACTTCCTGTGCTTGCTCGGACAAGCGAATACGCTCTGATGTTTCAAAGGCAGTCTTTCCAATTTTTGCACAATGCTCTGCCAGCTTGCGGTGAGAAAAAGCTCCCGGTACATATCCGGCTTTCCTGCGTACAGATAGCTTAATCGAAACCGTCCGTATTTCCCTAAGCTATCAAACTCGACCTTACCGTCAATCTCAATGTTGGGGTACAGTAACCCATCAATCTCTGTGTATTCAAATTCAAATTTTGCCATAAAGCAAATCCTCCAATAAAGATTATTTACAATTCATCGGCAATCGTTCGGCTGTGTGCTAAACAATTATGATTTCTGTAAACATCCTTATTGGAGGACTGCTAAGCGGGTGGTCCTTTTTATATGCGGTCAGATGCCTTTTTTATAGAGCCACAGGGAGTAAAAAGCAGGTGTGCCGGTTAAGACGATCACTACAAAAAGGATGATCCCTGTGGGTATGCCGGATGGAGTGCACTGAGTGAAGATGCCGCAAACCATCATGAGAAATCCACCAATCATCCAAAGCTTTCCGGCCAAACGGTGGGTACGATTCCAGTTTTCTTCGCTGTTGAGTGTCCATGGCAGGCGAATGCCCATGGTGTAGCTCTGTTTGGTTTTAGGCAGATAGTTGCCTATTATCATAAAGAGGATACCCAGCAGCACATAGATAATCAGGGGAACAGGAAGGCTATATCCCAATCCGATAAGCATGGTGGAGGTGGAGAGCACAAGGCTTATCGCCGGGCAAACCCACTGAACCAGCAGCTTCAATGCCGAGGACATGTTGGCTTTTTTAGGGTCCAACGCGAGGAAGAAGGGTACCAGCAAAGTGATGGCCGCCATCATGAGGGGCAGCCCAAACACCGTAAAGGCCTTACTGGAGTAACCGTCAATGGCACCGGAAAAATTCCAGTGGGTGGGCAGCTTTGCCGGAAGCTTATCGTAGAGAATAACACCCATCAGAATAGGCAAAAGCGCCACCGTAGTGGGCAACAGGACCTGTTTGTTCAGCTTTTTCATCATGACTGCGCCTCCTTGAACTGAGATAACCACAACATCAGTTCTTCAAACACCGATGTGTTCAGATCATAAAACACATAGTTTTTGTACTTGGTTTCAAACACCAGCCCCGCCTTCTTCAGCAATGAGAGGTGATAGGAGATGGTGGCTGCACTGGAATCAAACTTTCCGGCAATGTCACCGGCCGACATTCGTCCCCCACGGAGCATCAAAAGAATCTCGCGCCGCACAGGGTCCGACAGTGCTTTGAACGTTTCCGGAAATCCCACGTCCTCCCCCTCCATCTATTTAGAATTTTGTCTAAATAGATTTTACCACCAACAGGGCAAAAAGTCAATTCTATTTTGAACCTTTTCTAAATAGAACCCTAAAAAAATCCGCCCAAAAAGGGCGGGTGTTGCTGCGCTTTTGGCACCGCTGTCAAGCAAGGGATTAGCGGAAGAAAAAGGGGAACCACCACCAAGGCCAAGGGCGTCTGGGTGGCGGGGGTGGTGGACGATGCCATGGTCCTGGTGGGCGATGTCCCGGTCCTGATCCCGGCGGGCGATGCCCTGGTCCCGGGCCCGGAGGACGTGGTCCCGGACCTGGACCCGGTGGGCGTGGCCCTGGCCCCGGACCCGGACGGTTGCCGGGACGGTTGGGGCTGCCAAAGCGGTAATTGTAATTGTTGGGCATTTAAGTACATCCTTTCACCGTTGTAATATGTGCCTGCCGACACACTCCAATCTATGCCGTCTCATCCCGGCAGGTGTGAAGGCCCTTTTGGGAAAGCTTTAGATTTTTCCTGAATCAGGGGGATTTTGTCCTGCTTTGAACACAAAACCTTCCCTTTTCACATATGATATAGAAGAAACGGAGGTGAGGGGATGAAGAAGCGAGTTTCCCGCCGGGGCCGCAGCCGTGGAAGAATATGGGCCGTCTCCTTGCTGCTTCTGCTGACGGCGGTGTATTTCAGCATCCAGCTGCGCCCGGTGGTGGAGGGCGTCGCCGCCTATCAGACAAGGGTGTTTGCGGCCAAAACCATCAATGACGCCGTGTTGACCGAGCTGGCCCGGGAGGGCGTCGATTATGGGGATATGGTACTGCTTTCCTACAATAGCAGCGGCAACATCTCCTCCATTCAGTCCAACATGATGGAGATCAACCGCCTAAAGGCTCAGGTGACCAAGACGGTGCTGGAAACGTTGGAAGGCATGGGATCCACCTCCATTCAGGTTCCCATAGGAACCCTGCTGGGAAACGAAGTCACCTCCGGCCGGGGCCCCATGGTGGAAATCAAGGTATATCCCACGGGCTACGTGCAAACGGATATTTTCTCCCAGTTCACCAGCGCGGGAATCAATCAGACCAACCATCAAATCCTGCTGGGAACCAGCGTCCAGATGATGGCCGTCATCCCCGGCTACCGGATTAAATGCGAATCCTCCACCAGCTTTGTCATCGCCCAGACGGTAATTGTGGGCAACATCCCCGATGCTTACGTTCAGCTGGGAGAAAACGCTCCCCTTATCTCCAAGCTGAAAGAGGAGATAGGATAGCCTCATTAAAAAGTGGTGGTGGATTTCCGAAGAATGCAGAAAATTTCTGGCCGAATGGGAGAATGTGACCGATTCCACTTATTATCCCCCTGTGTCTGTGCTATACTAAGCGGTGTATGGCGCAACGATACAGGGGGTATTGGTTTGGACAGAGAACAGGCAAAAAAGAAGATTCAGGAGTTGCGGGAACTGGTGGAGTATCACGGCCACCGCTATTATGTGCTGGACGATCCTCAAGTGGAGGATTACGAATACGATCGGCTGTATCACCAGCTGTTGGAGCTGGAGGAGGCCTTCCCCGAATTTGAGGACCCCAACTCCCCCACACAGCGGGTGGGCGGCAAGGGCTATACCACCTTTGAGCCGGTGATTCACACCGTGCAGATGGGCTCCTTGCAGGACGTTTTTGACTTGGAGGAGCTGGACGCCTTTGACCGCCGGGTCCGGGACCGGGTAGAGAACCCACGCTATGTGGTGGAATCCAAAATCGACGGCCTTTCGGTCAGCTTGGAGTACCGGGACGGTGTGTTCTTTCGCGGTTCCACCCGGGGAGACGGGCACACCGGGGAGGATGTGACCGCCAACCTGCGAACCGTCCGCTCCATCCCCCTCAAGCTTCCTACCCCCCTCCCCTATCTGGAGGTACGGGGGGAAGTTTACATGCCCCGGCAGAGCTTTGAGCGGGTGGTGGCCGCTCAGCGAACAGCCCTTTAAAAACCCCCGCAACGCCGCCGCCGGTTCCCTGCGGCAAAAGGATTCCAAAATCACCGCCACCCGGGGGCTGGATATCTTTGTGTTCAACATTCAGCAGATTCAGGGAGCGGAGCTTTCCGGCCACAAAGAGAGCTTGGACTTCCTGAAAGAGCTGGGCTTCCCCATCAGCCCGAGGTATGAAATTTTCGACAACATCGAAGAGGTAAAGCAGAGGATTCAGGCCATTGGAGAGAGCCGGGGGAATCTATCCTACGACATCGATGGGGCCGTTGTAAAGGTGGACAACCTTACGCAGCGGGAAGTGCTGGGGGCTACCAGCAAATTTCCCCGTTGGGCGGTGGCTTACAAGTATCCCCCCGAGGAAAAGGTGACGGTTCTGCGCTCGGTGGAGGTCAAGGTGGGCCGCACCGGGGCCCTGACCCCCACCGCCGTCTTTGACCCCATCACGTTGGCGGGAACCACCGTTACCCGGGCGGTGCTGCATAATCAGGATTACATTGATCAGAAGAAGATTGCCATCGGGGACGAAATCATCGTCCGCAAGGCTGGGGATATCATCCCTGAGGTGGTGGAGGTTGCCCGGCATCTCGGAAATGAGCCTTACCGCCTGCCCGATACCTGCCCCTCCTGCGGGGCCCATGCGGTGCGGGAGGCGGGCGAGGCGGTGCTGCGCTGCCCCAATGCGGAATGTCCCGCTCAGCTGCTGCGCAACCTGACTCACTATGCCAGCCGGGACGCCATGGATATTGAGGGCTTGGGCCCTGCGGTGGTGGAGCTGCTGGTGGTAAACGGGCTGGTTCACTCCCCTGCCGACCTCTACCTCAAAACTGTGGAGGAAATCCAGCCCTTGGAGCGAATGGGTAAACGCAGCGCGGAAAACCTTATTGCGGCCATTGGGGCTTCCAAGGAGCGGGACCTTTCCAATTTCATTTTTGCCTTGGGCATCCGGGGCATCGGGCAGCGGGGAGCCCAGCTGCTGGCGCAGCGCTTTGGCCACATGGATGCTCTGCTGGCCGCCACCCCCCAAGAGATCGCCTCCATCGACGGCTTTGGTGAGATCATGGCACAATCAGCCTACGACTTTTTTGCGGAGAAGGGCAACCGCCACCTCATCGGCAAGCTGCGAGAGGCCGGGGTCAACATGAAGTGTACCTCCCAGCCCACCGGCTCGGCTTTGACGGGGATGACCTTTGTGCTCACCGGAACCCTACCCACGCTGGGACGTTCCGAGGCCTCCAAGATGATCGAGGCGGCGGGGGGCAAGACCTCCTCCAGCGTCTCCAAAAAGACAAGCTATGTGGTGGCGGGAGAGGAAGCCGGCTCCAAGCTGACCAAGGCCCAAAGTCTGGGGATTCCGGTGATTGATGAGGCGGGGCTTCTTCGGCTGCTGGAAGGGTAAGCTGTTTGTTATCGTTGAACGATAGAAAAAAGCCCATTCTCGTAATGAGAATGGGCTTTGCTTAATTCGCTGTTATTTGCTTTGAATATACTCGTCAATGGATTGGGCAGCGGTCTTGCCCGCTCCCATGGCCAGAATGACGGTGGCAGCGCCGGTAACGGCGTCTCCGCCGGCAAACACGCCTTCCCGGGTGGTGGCCATGGTCTTTTCATCGGCCACCAGACAGCCCCACTTGTTGGTCTCAAGCCCCCCGGTGGTCCGGGAGATGAGAGGATTGGGCGAGGTTCCAATGGCGATAATGA
>CALCSA010000363.1 GCA_937894185.1 uncultured Clostridia bacterium
GATCAAAATGGCCCGGACTTTTCGGGCAACCCGTCGCCAGACCTTCACCAAGATCATCTTCCCATCCAACCTCCACACCCTGTTCAACTCCCTGAAAATTAACATTGGACTTTCTTTGGTGGGGGTTATCGCCGGGGAGTTTCTGGTTTCTCGTGCTGGACTTGGCTATCTCATTGTCTACGGTGGTCAGGTGTTTCAGATGGATCTTGTCATGACCAGCGTCATCATTCTGGCTCTGGTGGCGGCTCTCCTCTACCGCGGGGTGACTCTGGTGGAGCGGCTGGTGCTGGATGCAGTCAGCCACACAAAGGTATAAGAAGCCGGGGGTTCCCCGCTTTCTATTTTAGATTACATAGGAGGTAATGGTATGAAATCCATCAAAGGGCTGTTGGCGGTACTGCTGGCGGCAATCCTTCTCTTGAGCGGGGCAACCGCCTGTGCTCCCAAAGAAAAGGAGCTGGTCACCCTGCGGGTCAGCGAGGTGACTCACTCGGTATTCTATGCGCCCCAGTACGTGGCCATCGAAAAGGGCTTCTTTGCCGAGGAGGGAATCGCCATTGAGCTGATCTCTGGGGAAGGGGCCGACAAGGTGATGACCTCGGTGATTTCGGGAGCGGTGGAGATCGGCTTTTCGGGCCCTGAGGCCGCCATCTACATCTACAACGAGGGAAAATCTGATTACGCTAAAGTATTTGCTCAGGTGACCAAGCGGGACGGCTCCTTCCTAATGGCTCGGGAACCAGACCCTGCCTTCACTTGGGAAAAACTAAAGGGAGTTCACTTGTTGCCCGGCCGCAAAGGTGGCGTTCCCTACATGGCGCTGGAGTATGTGGTCAAGCAAGCGGGATTGGTTCCGGGAACCGATGTAGATTTTGACAGTTCCATTCAGTTTGCAGCTATGACAGGAGCCTTCTTAGGCGGAACAGGGGATTATGTCACCGTCTTCGAACCCACCGCATCCTCTATTGAACTGGAGGGCAAAGGATATATTGTAGCTTCGGTGGGGGAGGCCGCCGGAGAGATTCCCTATACCGCCTACTATGCGCTGGATAGCTACATCAAGAAAAATCCCCAAGTGATCCAAAGTTTTACCAATGCCCTCTACAAAGCCCAGAAATGGGTGGCGGAAAACTCCCCCGAGGAAATCGCCAAGGTCATAGCTCCTGCTTTCCCCGATGCAGACCCGGAGATTATGGTCAAGGCCATTGCCCGGTATAAGGAAATCGACGCTTATTCCTCCGCTCCCATGATGACCGAGGATTCCTTCGACCGGCTGCAGCTGGTGATGGAAACGGCGGGAGAGCTTTCGCAAAAGGCCTCCTACGCCGATCTAGTAGACAACAGCTTTGGCGATAAGGCGGTTTCTACTGTAAAGTAGGGTCCATCAGCATATCAAGTTAGACCTGTGGAAGGGGAACCTCTCCACAGGTCTGTTCTTTTGGAAAAAGATAAACCTCTACTGGAAACTTTTATGGCAATGGTGTAGAATGTGCTATAATAACGGTGAGTTCTTTTGCAAGGGGCATCCAGGTGCCAGTTTGCCGCACAAGCGGTGACGGGGATTTATTCCGTAAGCCGGAGCGGGCGATTCTTCCGCAAAGGGCATCGCATCGCTCATTTGCCGCTCGGGCCGCGGCAGGGCCCCTCCTTTTGTTCGTGCAAAAGGAGGCAAAACACGCCAGAGGGCCCTGCCCTCTGTACTCCCGTTGGGGGAGGTTCCCCAAACCCCTCTCAAAGGGGTTTGACACCCCTTTGTAACCCTGCGTTCCGTATCAGTAGAGCCAATAACACTACTCCTGTTTGATGTTTGTTGGAGGGTTGTATTC
>CALCSA010000364.1 GCA_937894185.1 uncultured Clostridia bacterium
TTCCGCTACTTGGGCTCCGGCATCCTTCTGAACCGGAAGGCTCTCCCCGGTCAAGGCGCTTTCCTCACAGGCCAGACTGGCGCTTTCGATCAGGCGGCAGTCGGCGGGAACAAAATCTCCTGCCTCTATCACCACAATGTCTCCCGGCACCAGATCGGCTGCGGGAATCTGCACAAGGCCGCCCTCCCGCAGCACCTTGGCGCTGGGGGCCGACAGCCTTTTGAGTGCGTCCAAAGATTTTTGCGCCTTGCTTTCCTGAGAAACTCCCAGAGCGGCATTGAGCACCACAATGGCGAGGATGATGATGGAGTCGATAAACTCCCCTTCTTCCGAGAACAGGGCCAGCACAAAGGAAATGACGGCGGCAATGATGAGGATGATCACCATCACATCCTTGAGCTGGAGTAGAAAGCGCATCCACAGGCTTTTGGGCTGCTTTACCGTCAGGATGTTCTCGCCGTATTTGGCCCGGGCGTCGGAAGCTTCGGCAAAGGTAAAGCCACGGTCCGGATCGGTGCCGAACCGGTCCATCTGCTGTAAAATGGTTCCGGTATAATCTGTCATCATAAATCGTCTCCCGGATCTTGCAGTTTTTAAGTCGTTGATTTATAGTATAAGATAATATCTAGAGTATGGTGCATTTTTAGGTTATTCATGCAATCGAGGAAAGGGGGAATCTGGATGGAAGAGCGGCGGGGTTTGGATGCCTTTACCCTAAAACTAGCCATGGCGGCTTTGATGGTGCTGGATCATCTGTATTTCTTTCTGCCGCGGGCGAGATTTCCCATTTGGTTTACCATGGCAGGCAGGCTGGTTGCCCCCACCTTCTGCTACCTCATGACCCAGTCCCTGTACTATACCCGGGACAAAAGCCGCTATATCCGCCGACTGACGGCGGCGGGCCTTGGGATGCTGGCAGGAAGCATTTTGCTCATGGAGCTGGCCTTTGTCCTCACCGGCGGGGAGATCCGTCTGCTGAACAACTCCATCTTCCTCACGCTGGCGGTGAGCGCCGCCTTGGTGGATCGTTTGGAGCGGCTGCAACAGCAGGGCTTCTCCCTCAAGGATGCCGGCATAGCGGCTCTGATGCTGTTGCTTTCCCTGTTGGTGGAGGGGGCCTTTCTGCTCCCGGTGATGGCGGTGATCTTCTACTTCTTACAAAACCACAAGGTTTTGATGTCCGCCGCCTATCTGGTTGGAGGTTCCCTTGCAGTCTACCTGATGATGGGGCTTTCCGGCTCCAACCCAAGTTACACTTTTGAAGTGCTGGGGCTAAAACTGCACACCCAGTACCTGCAGGCCTTTGCCCTCC
>CALCSA010000365.1 GCA_937894185.1 uncultured Clostridia bacterium
AGGTGAAATAGATGAAGGACGACACCATGCGCACCGTCAAGGGATATCAGCTTCAAAGTCAGAGCCGCTTAACCCAATCTTTGGAGGATTATCTGGAGATGGTTTACCGGCTGGAACGGGGCGTGGGCTTTGTCCGGCTGGGGGAGCTGGCTCAGCGTTTGGGGGTGGGGGCTCCCTCCGCCAGCAAAATGGTACAGAAGCTGGGAAGCCTGGGCTTTGTGCATTACGAGCGCTACGGCGTGATCCGGTTGACCAATACGGGCCGGGAAGCGGGAAGTTACCTCATCCGCCGCCACGAGGTGGTGCGCCGTTTTTTTCAGCAGCTTCATCCCCGGGGCGACACCCTGCAGGAAACCGAACTGGTGGAGCACTGCCTCTCTCCCGGCACCGTGGAGCGGCTGGAGCAACTGGTGCAGGTTTTAGAGCAAAACCCCAAACTTCTCCCCTAGAAGGTTGCCGCAATCAAGAAAGGCTGATTCCCCGCGAATATTCGGGATTTGCAGCCGCTAAAGCGGAATTCCTTTTGCTTAAAGACAGGACTTGTCCAAAAAAAATCGGTCTAAAGTTGGACAAAGGGTCATATCCTGATACAAACGACAGATGAGGTGAATGACATGGATGTCCAAAGCGGTGTATTTCGGTTCGAACAGGCTATATCCGGGCTTCCCCAGCGGATTCGGGAGGTGCTGCAGGCTGTGCCCGATTCGGTCAAGGGCAGTGCCTGCGAGGTGCGGCTGCGGGTGGATCAACCCTTGATGCTCACCTGCCCGGGGCAGAACTGGTTTGTGGACGCATCCTCCCGGTTGAGCAATGTGCCAAGGGGCTGTCTGTGCGTCACCCCACAGGATATATCCGATGCGGTAGTGGCCATGTGCTCTTACTCGGTGCACAGCCACGAAAACGAGATGAAAAACGGCTTTATCTCCCTGAAGGGCGGACATCGGGCAGGCATCTGCGGAACCGCTGTCCTGACCGACGGCAAGATCAGCGCCCTGCGGGAAATCACCAGCATTAATCTGCGGATCGCCCGGGATATTCCCGGGGCCGCCGACGAGGTGGTGCACCGTGCTTTTCGGGAAAATATAGGGGGAGTTCTGATAGCGGGGCCCCCCTCCAGTGGGAAAACCACCATTCTGCGGGACTTGGCCCGGCTGCTTTCCGGGGGAAAGGCGGGGCGGCATGTCAGGGTGGCGGTGATCGATGAGCGGTGCGAGCTGGGGGCGGTGTTTGAGGGCATCCCCCAAAACAACATGGGACCCTGCTGCGATATTTTAAGCGGCTACCCCAAGGGGGAGGGGATTCTCATGGCGGTGCGGGCCCTTTCTCCCCAGGTGATTATCTGTGATG
>CALCSA010000366.1 GCA_937894185.1 uncultured Clostridia bacterium
GCTGCAGCAGCAAAGCGGTGACGGTGCTGTCCACCCCTCCGCTCATTCCCACCACTACCTGTTTCATTTCCTTCATTGGACTGTACCGCCCCTTTCTGTTCTGTTCAGACTTTATCACATCCCACCGGGAAATTCAACCGTGGGTTTTCCGTGGCTTTGCCAGCGGGCCGGAAGCCCGCCCTCACCGGTGGCTGGAGAACCCGGCCCCGGTGGTTTTGGCCATAAAGAAACGGCCCCTGCTTGCGGGCCGTTTCTTTATGGTTGGCAGGAGGCCCGGCGGACTGTCAGGCCGGCGGCGCGGGGGCGGCGGGCATGGCGGTGGAAAATTCGATGCCCGCTTCGTCAAAGGCGTGTTTGATCTGGCGGCGCACCTCGCTGCAGGCGGCAAAGCTCAGGCCGATGTGTTCGGTCCACATGCTGGCCCGCAGCTCCACGCCGTACACCCCAAGGGCCCGGACATACACCGTCACCTTGGGCAGATGCATCTCCTCGGGGGTGCGGGTATCCACATAATCGGGATGTTCCCCTACCACCCGGGCCATAATCTCCATGGCCCGTTCCATATCCGCCTCATATTTAATGATCACATCGATAAAGGCGGAGGCCCGTGCCTGCTGAAAGTTGGAGTTTTCAATCATATCCTTGTTAATGGTGGAGTTGGGCACAATGATGCGGCTGTTCATAAAGGTGCGGATCACCGTGTGCCGCAGGGTGATGTCCTCGATATACCCAGTGATTCCCGCGTTGACCAGCTTAATCCGGTCCCCCACCTCGAAAGGTTTGGATACCGTGAGGACAACGCCGTTGACCGCGTTGCCAAGGGATTCCTGTGCCGCAAGGCTCAACGCCAAAGCGGCGATTCCAGAACCGGCCAGCAGCGTCTCGATTCCCTTATCAAACTGGTCCAGCTGCCCCAGCGCAAACACAATCCCCACCAAATAAATTAAAATTGCAATAACATTGTGCAAAAACTTCCCATAGAGCTTGTTGTACTGCTTGTTGCGGGTCGCTCTGCCCACAATTTTGGAAATGATGGTGGTGCAGGCCAGAATCAGAACGATGCGCAGCAAAATATATCCGCTATCCTGGCTGTTAAAAAGGGAAACCAACAGTTCATTCATGTTGTTGCTCCTGCGGTTGCTCCGGGAAAGCCTCCCCTTCCCCGGATAGGTCCGAATCGCCGCCCTCACAGGCGGCTTTCAGCTCCAGATAAAACTTCCTGAGGGCCTCCTGCCCGGCGAGGTCCCCCTCCACCGGGCCGTAGGGGGTCTCCAGATAGAGGGAACGGCCCTTGGCGCTGAGGATCAGTCCCCGGCCCCGTTTGCTCTCCCGAAAGGTGAGATGCCGGATTTCCTCATAGGGAATGGTCATGGCCCTGCCGGAAAGACTCAGCTCCACCCGGTCTTCCCCGAGGATTGCTGCGCCGCGTCGGGTATAAAGGTTCCCCAGCCGAAAGCGCAGGCTCCACCAAATGGCTGCCAGCCCTGCCAGCATCAGCAAGGGGGCCACAAAGGAAGGCCACCGGAACCAATACCGGCAGCACAGGGATTCCGCCAGCCCAGCCAGCAAAAGCCATCCCACCATCAGAGCCATCATCAGCCCCATGTAAAGGAAGCCGTTAACGTAATAAAAAAGGTGTTCCTTGGGGCTTAACATGAAACCCTACCTTTACCAGTTTATTCGCCGGGCCTGATGCGAATGTGCAATTCGTCCAGACTTTTTTCCTCCACGGAAGAAGGGCAGCGGCTCATCAAATCGCTGGCGTTCTGTACCTTGGGAAAGGCGATGACGTCCCGAATGGAATCTTTGCCCAACATCAGCATCACCAGACGGTCCAGTCCAAAGGCCAGTCCGCCGTGAGGGGGAACCCCGTACTGGAAGGCCTCCAGTAGGAAGCCGAACCGCTCCTGCTGAGTCTCCTCATCCAGTCCCAGTGCGGTAAACATCCGCTGCTGCAAATCGGGGTCGCTGATGCGGATGGAACCGCCCCCCACCTCGGTGCCGTTGAGCACCATGTCGTAGGCCCTGGCCCGGCAGGCTCCCGGATCAGTTTCCAGTTTGTCCAAATCCTCCGCCTTGGGGGAGGTAAAGGGATGGTGCTTGGCCACGTAGCGTTTTTCCTCCTCGTCGTACTCGAAGAGGGGGAAGTCCACCACCCACAAGAGGTCGAAGCTGTTTTCGGGGATCAGGTCCAGACGCTGGGCCAGATGAACCCGCAAAGCTCCCAGACTGTTTAAGACCGTGTCAGTGTTCCCGTCGGCCACAATGAGGAGGACGTCTCCGGCTTCGGCTCCCAGTGCGGAGCGAACCGCCGCCTTTTCTTCCTCGGAGAGGAACTTTTCAAAGGAGGAGCTTTCGGCGTCGGCGGTAAGCCGGGTAAAGGCAAGGCCCCCCGCCCGGTAGGTTTTCACCACATCGGTGAGCTTGTCAATCTCCTTGCGGGTGAGGGTGGCGGCGGCTCCCTTGGCGTTGATACCCCGGATGCTTCCGCCGTTTTCCAAGGCTCCGGCAAAGACCTTGAAGCCGGTATCCTTGAGCACATCGCTTAGATTGGTGATCTCCAAGCCAAAGCGGGTATCCGGCTTATCGGAGCCATAGCGGCTCATGGCCTCGGAGTAGGGAATCCGCCGGAAGGGGGTGGGCAGGTCGATGTTCAGCACCTGCTTGAAGACGTCCACCATAAAGGCTTCGTTGAGGTTCATCACGTCGTCTTCGTTTACAAAGCTCATCTCCACATCGATCTGGGTGAACTCCGGCTGGCGGTCGGCCCGCAGGTCCTCGTCCCGGAAGCACTTGGCAATCTGCATGTACCGGTCGTAGCCGGAAAGCATCAGCAGCTGCTTGTAAAGCTGGGGGGATTGAGGCAGGGCATAAAAGCTGCCGGGATGCACCCGGCTGGGAACCAAATAGTCCCGGGCGCCTTCGGGGGTGGATTTGATGAGCAACGGGGTTTCCAGCTCCAAGAAGCCGTGCTGGTCGTAAAAGTCCCGGGCGGCCTTGACAATCCGGTGGCGCATGATGAGGTTGTGCTGCATCTCGCTGCGGCGCAAATCCAGATAGCGGTACCGCAGGCGCAGCTCCTCTTTGACGTTGGTCTGGTCGGTGATCTCAAAGGGGGGCGTCTCGGCCCGGGAAAGAATCCGCAGCTCCTCCACCAAAACCTCCACGTTGCCGGTGGGCAGCTCCGGGTTTTTGGAGGCCCGCTCCCGGATGACACCTTTGGCCATCAGCACATATTCCGCCCGCACCGAAGCGCCCTTCTTGCGCAGCTCCTGGGGGGTGCCGTCGTCAAATACCAATTGGACTATGCCGGTGCGGTCCCGCAAATCCACAAAGACAAGGCTGCCCTTATCCCGGTTTTTCTGGACCCAGCCCGCCACGGTGACGGTTTTGCCGATGTGGTGTTCCCGCAGCTCTCCACAGTAATGGGTGCGGGAAAGGCCTTGTATGGTGTCGTTTAACATAAAGCGGTTCTCCTTTTGTATTGGAATGGATCGTTCAGCCGTCGCATCGGCCCAAAGCCTTTGTCTGATCCCTCCACAGCGGCACAGGACCGGAGCCATATCGATAGCTCCGGTGCAGTGGTTACGCTCCTGTCTTTTCGGTTAGCTGGGCCTCTTGCAGAAGTTTTTCTCCGCAGGCCAGCCGGACGCACAGGCAGAGCAGCGACGCCGCCATTTCAACATCCTTGGTCTGGGCAAAGGTGGGGGCAATGCGAATGTTACGGTCTTTGGGGTCGTTTCCGTAGGGGAAGGTGGCGCCGGCTCCGGTCATCACCACTCCCGCTTCCTTGCAAAGGGCAACGGTGCGCCCTGCACAGCCGTCCATCACATCCAGAGGGATAAAGTATCCGCCCCGGGGTCTGGTCCATCTGGCCACTCCGGTGGGAGCAAGCTCCCGCTCCAACGTGTCCAGCACGGCGTCGAACTTGGGCCGCAGCAGAGCGGCCTGTTTTTCCATGTGGGACATAATCCCATCCATGTTTTTAAAGTAACGGGCATGGCGCAGCTGATTGACCTTATCCCCCGAAATCATCTGCAGGCCGAAATGCTTCTTCAGCCACGCGATGTTGGCTGCCGAGCCGCCTGCGGCGGCGATTCCGGCACCGGCAAAGGAGATTTTGGAGGTGGAGGTAAAGAACAGGGCCATGTCGGGCTTGCCGGCTTTTTTCAGCTCGGCCATCAGACTGAGGAGCTTGTCTCCCTTGCCCGGCTCCAGATCATGGACAGCGTAGGCGTTGTCCCAAAAGATACGAAAATCCCCGGCAGCGGGAGAAAGGTTTGCCATTCTGCGGACCACCTCGTCTGAAAAGGTGATGCCCATGGGGTTCTGATACTTGGGGACACACCAGATTCCCTTGACGGCGGCGTCCTTCACCTGCTCCTCCACCACATCCATGTCGGGGCCATCGTCCTTCATGGGGACGGTGACCAGCTCAAAGCCAAAATGCTCGGTGACGGCAAAGTGGCGGTCGTATCCGGGGGAAGGGCAGAGAAACTTGATGGTTTCTTCCTTGCGCCAGCCCCCTTTGCCGCCGGGGAAGCCGTGAAGAAAGCCGATGCCCACACAGTCATGCATCAGGTTGAGGCTGGAGCTTCCCCCTACAATCACTTCGTCGGGTTCCAGTTCCAAAATCTCCCCCATCAGCCGCCGGGCCTCGGGAATGCCTTCCAGCACGCCGTAGTTGCGGCAGTCGAATCCGGTTTCGTCCAAAAAATCCTGTTTATCCTTTAAGAGATCGAACATGGGCATGGCCAAGTCCAACTGGTACCCGTCGGGTTTACCCCGGGAAAGATCCAGCCTGAGGCCTTTGTTTTTATATGCTTCGTACTGCTCTTGCAGCTCCTGAACTTCCTGCGCCAACTGAGCGGGAGTCATCTTTTGATAAGCTGTCATAGTCTATGGCTCCTTATCTTGAGTTTGCCGGCAACCGGCCCCGCTCTATTCTATACCGAAACTCCGCAATTTGCAAGATGTTAAATTCAGTCTTGCATTTTTTCCCCGTATTTTTGAGTCAGAGCAGCGTAGGCGGCACTGAGCACCCGGTCGATGGGCAGGCCTTTTTCTCTGGCAACGGCTTTGGCGCTCTCGAATTCCACCTTGATTTTTTGTACTCCTTCCATGGTGGATTCTTTGATGATAACCGGGCCGTAGGGGGTTTCTACCGCAAGCTGCCGGCGCTCCATCACCCGGCGCTCCCGCAGGGAGGCCCGCACTCCTATGGTGGAGGTGTGGCGGAGCATCAGCCGGAAAAATTCTTCCTGCCGCCGGGGCTGGCAAAGGACACTTAAAATATGACCGGGACGGCCTTTTTTCATGGTGGCGGGAGTCACCCAGACATCCAGAGCACCGGCAGCCATCAGTTCTTCGCAGGCAAAGGCAAGGGCTTCGCTGGCGATGTCATCCAGATTGCAGGTCAGCTCACAGACGCTGTCCACGCCCTTTTGAGGCCCCTGCTCCTCCAAAGCCAGCACCCGCAGAACGTTGGCGGTGTGGGGGTAATTGCGCTTGCCGGCTCCGTACCCCACAGCGGTGACAGAAAAATCTTCCGGGGCTGCAAACCCGTCGGCCAGTGCTGCCACAATGGCTGCTCCGGTGGGGGTCACCAGCTCCCCTTTGTTTTCGGTAATGCGCAGGGGGATGTTGTGAGCGCGGGCAATTTCCAGAGTGGCAGGGGCCGGGATGGGAATGACCCCGTGCTGACAGCGGATGGTTCCCTGCCCTTCGGACAGGGGAGAACAGAGCACCTTCTCCACTCCCAGATTGTCCAGCAGGATGGCAGTTCCTACAATATCCACAATGGAGTCCACCGCCCCCACCTCGTGGAAGTGGACCTCGTCCAACGGTTTCGCGTGAACTTTGGCCTCCGCCTCTGCCACCACCCGGAACATCCGCAGGGAAAGCTCCTTGACCCGGGGAGAGAGGGGAGATGCCTCAATCAACTCCCGAATATCCCCAAATCCGCGGTGAGCATGGTCGTGGCTATGGCTGTGGTCATGATCGTGGTCATGATCGTGGTCATG
>CALCSA010000367.1 GCA_937894185.1 uncultured Clostridia bacterium
TGGAGCCAGCGGCGCATTTCAATTACTTCGCCGGATATGGCCTGAACCTGTTCTCGGATGGTTGTCATCTCTTACTCCTTTGCGTTCTCTTTTACCCCTGCCATCAACAGGCCCAGCTGCTCCAAGGTGGCCTGACTCCGGGGCAGAATATCCATAACCCGACCCTCGTAAATGACCAGAATGCGGTCGGAAAGCTCCAGAATCTCATCCAGCTCGGTGGAAACCAGCAGTACGGCGGCTCCCTTGTCCCGGGCTTCGATGATGCGGGACTGAATGTATTTGGTGGCGGCAATATCCAGTCCCCGGGCAGGGTGGGTGGCGATGAGCAGCTTGGGGGAGCGGTCCAGCTCCCGGGCCACCACCATCTTCTGCTGGTTTCCGCCGGAAAGTTTGCCCGCAGGCCCCTGAATGGAGCTCATCACCACGTTGTAGGCCTCGCACAGCTGTTTGCCGTGGGCAAGGCTCCATTTGCGGTTGAGAAATCCTTTTTTGGTGTAGGGCTCCTTCCAATAGGTGGTGAGGAGCAGGTTTTCTCCCACGCTCATCTCCCCCACCATGCCAAACTTGTGGCGGTCTTCGGGGATATGGGAAACCCCGGCATCCAGAATCTCCCGCACCGGCTTGTGGGTGGCGTCCTCTTTGCCTATGGTGATCTTCCCCGAGGTGGCCCGCTCCAATCCGGCAATGCAGCGGATCAGCTCCGACTGGCCGTTGCCGTCCACTCCGCAGATGCTGAGAATCTCCCCTGCGTGTACCCCAAAGCTCACATCCCGCAGAACATCCACTCCCCGCTCATTGGTAAAGCAGAGGTGCTCCACCGCCAGAACTTCTTCCCCGGGATTTGCCTCCTTCTTATGGAGCTCCAAATCCACCGAGTGGCCCACCATCATGGTAGCCAGCTGCTGGGTGTTCTCCACCTCGGAAAGATTGGTGGTGGCAATCTTTTGACCGCGACGCAACACGGTGCAGCGGTCGCAGATTTCCATCACCTCCATCAGCTTGTGGCTGATAAAGATGATGGTGTGGCCCCGCTCCTTGAGCATTTTCATGGTGTCGAACAGGCCCTTGGCCTCCTGTGGGGTGAGGACGGCGGTGGGCTCATCCAGAATCAGAATTTGTACGTTGTGGGAAAGAGCTTTGAGGATTTCCACCCGCTGCTGCTGCCCTACCGTAAGCTGGCCCACTTTGGCCCAGGGGTCTACCTCCAGCCCAAAGTTCTGAGCCAGCCGGCTAAAGTTTTCAGCGGCGGTTTTCAGGTCCAGCACCTGACTGTGATCCTTCTGGCCCAGCACCACGTTTTCGATAACGGTGAGGGCGGGAATCAGCATAAAGTGCTGGTGCACCATGCCAATGCCCTTGGCCACCGCGTCCAGGGGGTCATTGATGGCTACAGGCTGCCCGTCGATCATAATCTCGCCGTCGGTGGGGGCGTAGAGCCCGTAGAGAATGTTCATCAGGGTGGATTTTCCCGCGCCATTTTCTCCCAGCAGAGCGTGGACCTCTCCCCGCTCCACCGAAAGGCTGACGTTATCGTTGGCCCGCAACGTGCCAAACACCTTGGTGATGTTCTTCATTTCCAGATATGCCATGGCCTTTCCCCTCCTATTCCCGGCTGTAGGCCCGTCCGCTGGCCGCAGGGGCGTTGGAACCCTTGCGGTAGACGCAGA
>CALCSA010000368.1 GCA_937894185.1 uncultured Clostridia bacterium
TCTGGTCAAGGTGACCCAAGAATTGCAAAGCCGGGGCATCCGCACTAAAAACGGACGAGCCTACAGCCGCTTCACCCTGCGCCAGATTTTGGAAAACCCCGTCTACATGCAGGCAAATACCGATGCCTACACCTATTTTTCCCGGCTGGGGGCAGAGGTCTGCTCCCCTCAAACGGCCTTTGATGGAAGCCGTGGCATGATGGTGTACAACAAGACTATTCAGGCCCGGGGGGCTGCCAACCAGCAGCGGGATGTTTCGGAGTGGATTGTGGCGGTGGGAGAGCACCAGCCTATCATTGATGCTCTCAGCTGGATTTCCGTTCAGCAGCAGCTGGCCCGCAACAAATCGCCCCACGAGCGGCGGCCCAAAAGCGAATTTGGCTTGGTGGCCGAGATGCTCTACTGTGGAGATTGCGGCGCTCACATGCGGCCCAAGCTAATCCGCCGCGCCAACCGCCCCGAGGAACCCCCTCGTTTCCTTTATATCTGCGAGCGAAAGGAGCAAAGCCGCTCCAGCGAGTGTGACATCCCCAATCTTTCGGGACAGACGGTGGACCATGCCATCAGCGCCATGCTCAGCGCCTTAGGTCCCGAGGAGCCGGACCTTCTGCCCAAACGGCCCCGCCGCCCCGCCACCGCCGAAGCCTTGGAGGCGCATCAGGCCCACATCGCTGAAAAGAAGGAGCAGATTGCCGCCAATGAGGAGGGCATCTCCAAACTGGTGTTCACCCTGATCAAAGCTATCGACAAAAGCGCCTACGACGAGATCATCCAGCGGATCGACGCTTTGCACCAACGCAACGCCCAGCTCACCGCTCAGGTAGAGAAACTGGAGGCCCTAACCAGCCCTTCCCCTTTGGAGGATCACTACCGGGACGCTTTGCAGGATATTCTGGCCCAATGGGACAACCACTGCAAAACCGCCCCCATGCCCCGGCAGCGGGCCGCTCTGCGGGCACTGATCGACTCGGTGACCTGGGACCGGGAAGAGCTTCAGGTTCGCTTTGCGGGGGGCGCTCAGTTTGTGGTGCGCCCCGATTAACTTCCTATTCCTTTTACCAAGGTTATCATACGGCAGCTTTCGGATCGGTCTTGCGACCGGTCCTTTTCTATTTCCAAGGGGCCAGCCTGCGCAAAGCGATACCTTCAGCCCGGGCAAGCGGGAATCTCCGAGTAGGGGCCGGGGTTCTGCCAGCCTTTTGAGCAAAGGGATCGGAACCGCTTCCTCCTTTGGCAAAAAGGGTTCTCCCACCGCTTGCGCAGGCCTTCAAACCTTACAAATTTAACATATATTCCCTCCCAGTCCGCATATACATGAAATAGCACATCGTTAGGAGGGTTGGTTTTGAAAGGGTTGCCCGAAGAGAGAGTGATTGCGTTCGCAAATTACATTATTGAACATAACGCAACGGTTCGGCAGACAGCCAAGAAATTTAACTTGAGCAAATCTACCGTACATAAAGACGTAAGTGAAAGACTAAAGACGATTAACGAGGGGTTGTATGATAAAGTCAAGCAAGTGCTTGAACAGAACAAGTCGGAGCGGCATATTCGGGGTGGAATGGCCACCAAGACCAAATATGAGCGCCTGCGCAAAAAGTAAAAGGCAGTGGTAAGGGCCATTTCCGTGGGAGGGATGGCCCTTAGATTACATCCGCCTTGCAGACGCAACTGCGGTCGGAGCAGTCCGGCTCTTGTATCCCGCCGCCCAACTATGGGTTTTAGTAGGCCGGCAGACTTTTCCCGTCGCCTCCACTCACCACCTTCCAACCCCCAAACCATTCTCATCTTGTCCATCCTGCCAGTGATTGGACAACTCCGCACATCCATATCCCCAGTCAGGCCGGAGGATATGGATGCTCTGCGAATGGGAGCCCCTCCTCTTAAGACAGCGCAAAAGGGCAGCCGCTATGGCTGCCCTTTTTGTTGCTGTTGCGTTCCAGCGAATGCGCACCATCTGTCCGGCTATCCCGAGGCAGGCCGGTGCATTGCGCTGTTATTTCCCGTGGTAAAGGCGGGAGGGGGTATAGAGCTTGATGGCGGACGGATTGGCCTTGATGTCCAAAGCCTTGCCCCACTCCTCCAGCTTGGGAAGATAGTCGCTTTCGTAGCGCATGTCGTGAAGCATGTTCTCCTGATAGTTCTGCATATCCGCCGGATCCTCCAGAATATCCGCCCGCTGTACCAGGAAGAAGAAGGCGGCGTCCTCCACCAGCACCGCTTCACCCACAGGGGTATCGAAGGCGGCCCGGACCAAAGGTTCTCCGAAGTAAGAGGCCTGAGCCTCGGTGACAATCATGTTCAAATCTCCCGGCTTGGTGGGCTCCACCTCGGGAACCGCATCCTGGGTGCCCTCTACCGATTCCTTGGCTGCCTCCAGCTCGTTCTCAATGGCCTCCCCTGCTTTGAGCCGGGTCAGGTAGCCCTCTGCCTTTTGGCGCAGCTTGGTATTTTTTTCTTCCAGAAGCTTGGCGGCCTTTTCCTCATCGGCGGCTTCTTCCTCGGAAAGATCGGACTGGTCCGCTTTGTAGAAGAACATCATCTTGATCTTGGAATATTGCTCCGCAAAATGAGCCTGCAGCTCTTCCTGAGTGACCCCAAACTCCCCACCCTCTTCGTACAGAGCGTGGAACAGCTGATGAACTGCCAAATCATTTTGGAGCATCAGAGCCAGAGAGCTTTCGGCGATGCCGTTTTTGTTGTAGAACTCCGGGGAGCTTTGCACGCCCTCCGCCGCCGATGCTTGAGCGTTTGCAAGGTCTGCTTCGCTCAGGCTCAGCCCAAGCTCCTGCATTTTCTGCTGGGTGGCGTAGTATTCCCGGGCGCTGCGGTCGGCTCTTTCCACCATCCAATCGGAAACGGACATGCCGTCCAGCTGCATGTTGTAGATGTCCTTGGGGTCCTTTTGGGAGATGCGCTTGGGGGTGTTTTCCAGCTGGGCGCCCTCTGCCAGATTTGCCTGCAGCGCGGCAATCTCCGCGTCCTGAGCCTCCTGCAGCTTTTGGGTTGCCTCCCCGTAGGCATTCAGCATCATACAAATATATACCCCCGCCGGCATGGAATCCTCCTGATAGGAGTAAGCCCAGCTGGCATTGGCGGTCTGACAGCCCGCCAGCAGCAAGGCAACTGCCAGTAGAGCTGCCAGCAATTTGGTGATCTGCTTCATATATTCGGTTCCTTTCTGTGTCCTGATACATGGCCGTCATCCGACCGTTCCAATGTAACATTATACCGCCTTGGCCACTGAATGTCCAGCCTTTTCACAGGATTTCGACAGCTCCCTCCCCCTTGCCTTTCCAATTTTTTTGGTAAATAGTAAAAAATTTACAATGTTTTTCTTGACATTATGCCCCAAAAGGATTATGATGTTGTTCGCTTGCTAACAACATAGGAGGTGCCCCATTGAGTCGGTTTTGCTCGGCCCCCTTTGCCATCAAGGCACTGGATAATCAGATGAAACGATACATGCATCACCTGCACCACCATTGTCCCGAGGTGGACCCCATGCATCAGCTGACTGAAATGCAGCGGGCGGTAATCTGGTATTTGGGGCAGCACAGGGATCAGGATATCTTTCAGCGGGATCTGGAAAAGGCCTTTCACATGCGGCGCTCTACCGCCACCGGCATTCTGCAGCTGATGGAGCGGAACGATCTGCTGTTCCGGGAGCCGGTTCCCTACGACGGACGGCTCAAGAAGCTCTGCCTCACCGAAAAAGCCCTTTCCCTTCATCAGGAAGCCGCCCTCAAGCACATCCGGTTTGAGGAACTGCTGATTCAGGGCCTTTCTGAGGAGGAACTGGACACCTTTTACCGGGTCATTGGCAAAATGATCGACAACATCAGCCAGGAATGATGTCTTAACAACCTTTCCGGGGCGACCGATCCCATACCTTTATTCCCCGGCTGTTCCGCGCAAACGAATATGGGAGGAAACCGTATGATAAAACGACTTGCACGCTGTGTGCGGGAATACAGAACCTATGCCCTGCTCACCCCTGTCCTTGTGCTGCTGGAGGTAGCCATGGATATTCTGCTGCCCATGCTAATGGCGGTGATCATCGACTCCGGCATTCAGCAGGGGGATGCCCGGATGATCGGCAAAATGTCTTTGGCTTTGTTAGGCTGTACCTTCTTGGCCCTTGCGTTCGGGGTCCTTTCGGGGCAGACGGCTTCCATTGCCTCGGCGGGCTTTGCCAAAAACGTTCGCCACGATCTTTATTACAACCTCCAGACCTTTTCCTTTGAGAGCATCGACCGGTTTTCCACCTCCAGCCTGATCACCCGGATGACCACCGATGTGGACTATCTGCAGCAGGCGTTTCAGATGGGCATTCGCATTACGGTGCGGGCTCCCTTTATGCTGGTTTTTTCCCTGATCATGGCCCTTCACATCAACCACCGCCTGTCTCTTGTATTTTTGGCGGTGCTGCCCATTCTGGGGCTTGCTATGTACCTGATTATGTCCCGGGCCCATCCCATTTTTGAAACTGTATTTAAAATGTATGACAAGCTCAACACCGTCGTGCAGGAAAACCTGCGGGGTATTCGGGTCGTCAAGAGCTACGTCCGGGAGGAGCACGAGATTCAAAAGTTTCAACACACCTCTCAGGATATCTACGCCACCTTTTCCCGAGCGCAAAAGCTGGTCAGCTTCACCATGCCTATTATGCAGCTGTGCATGTTTGGCTGCACCCTGATTCTCTCCTGGATGGGGGGCAAGCTCATCGTCTTTGGGGAAATGACCACCGGAATGTTGGTGAGCCTGCTTTCCTACTCCTTTCAGATTCTCATCAGCCTGATGATGGTGGCCATGGTGTTTATGATGATGGTTATCTCCAAAGCCAGCGCCCAGCGGGTGGTAGAAGTGCTGGGGGAACAGACCGACCTTCACAGCCCCGATGCTCCCGTAACACAGGTGAGGGATGGCTCCATTTACTTTGAAAACGCAAGCTTTTCTTATGCCAAAGACAAGGAAAAACTTGCCCTCAAGCAAGTGAACCTGACCATAGAGTCCGGGGAGACAGTGGGGATTCTGGGGGGCACAGGAGCTGCCAAGACCACCTTGGTGCAGCTGATTCCCCGCCTGTACGACGTCACCGAGGGCAGGCTGCTGGTAGGCGGCGTGGATGTGCGGGA
>CALCSA010000369.1 GCA_937894185.1 uncultured Clostridia bacterium
AAGGGGTTATAGTCATAGCTTTCCCCGGGGTAGTCCGGCTGAGGTCCGTTGTTGTTCTGGGGGGCACCGGAACTCGTCTCGTTCCCGGCTTTTGGGGGCGTGTAGGTGGCCAGCATAGGCAGCATGGTGTTGAGCCCTGCCAGTGCCGCCTTGTCGTAATCGATCTCATCAAAAAGGGCGGGCTCGATGGCATCCTGAACCGGGACAGAGAGAAGGTGATTTCTGGCCAGATTGCCCGGCAGAATGTAGTAGTTGTCCTGCGCGGGGGAGGGCCCGATGTAAAACAGCATCAGGGCCGCGGATTCTTCCAAGGCGTATCCGTCAAAGATTTCTTCCGCCAGATCCTCAAGGTCCCGATTTTCCCGGGTGGTGACTAGGTAGACCCCGGTTTGATTTTTGGCATATTGCATCTGGTTTAGACGGTTAAATTCCTCTATCGTCCCGTCGGAAAGAACCCCGGCGTCATCCAGCACAAAGAGGTGGGTGGTGGGGTCGTAGCGTTCCAGAGGCCACTGGCCTCCCAAGCGCTGCACCACCGCGCCATAAATCGATAAGGCTCCGCCGCCGTAGTCCCCCATCTGAAAGTACGGCTCCAGATTTTCTCCCAGCAACCGGGCGACTTCCCCGGCAGGCAGGGTGTCTTCCAGCCCCTTGCCCACAATGATCTGGTAGTTTTGATCCCCCACCGAAAGGAGAATCAGAACCCCGTTGTTTTTGTTTTTATCCCCAATCTTCCAGCTGTTGAACAGGTCGGTGGCAAACTGTTGAAAGTTTTCGGTTCCGGCAAAGTTTAGGGTGGCCACCACCACCTGAGCGCCGCTCTGGGCCTCCAGCTTTGCGCCGTACTCGTTGATGGTGCTCTGCTGATCGGCGGAAAGAACGCCCGCCTGATCGTTGACATAAAAATGCTCCGATGGGGCGGGGAGGTTGACCCCGGCCCACGCGGGAAAAGCAAGACAGGCCGCCAGCAGCACCCCTAACAGGAGGGCGGGCAGGCGGCGAGCTGCTGTTGTTTCATAACGTTTCATTCATATAACTCCAAGGGGTGAACCCCGGTGACAGGGCCCAGAATATTGGCGGGGAACCCACTGAGCACCCGGTTAAATTGGGCGGCCGACGGGTTGTAGTCGTTGCCTGCAAGCATCCGCTGGGTGTTTGACAGGTCCACCAGAACCTGTTGCAGAAAGTTCTGGTCCTCGGTATTCAGTTCCGTGGCCTCAAGGGTGGCGGCCAGCAGCTTGGCAGAAGCGGTCAGCTCCTGTGCTGCCCGGTGCTTTTCTTTGGGGGTGGCAGCAGCCAGCAAAGCCTCCTGCTGCCCGGCCACAGCAGCCAACGCTGCGTCATCCTCCGGCAGATAGCGCCGGGCGATCACCGTCATGTTGTAACCTTGGGACGCCAACTCCTGCAAATCCCGCTGGACGCCCAGACCGCTGCCGTCTTTGCCCAGTACAAAAACCTCCTGAGTCTGACGGCGCAGCTGCCGCAGGCCCGTGCCCGCTCCCAACAGGCAGGAGCCCACGATCATCAGCAGGCAGAGCAGCAAGGCCACTCCTTTATTGTGCAATGCTTCCATGGTTTATCCTCTACCTTACTTATGGTCTTAATGTGCCTTTGCCTTCTGTTAAGCCTGAGGGCCCCGGGTGGAGGTGCGCACCTCCAGCAGCTTGTCCTTGAGCTGTTCCTCAATGCGGGAAAGTTCGGTTTCGGCGGCCCGGCGCTTGTCCCGGCCCTCCTGCTGAATCTGCAGCACCTCGTCCAGAGTTTGGATCAGAGCCTCGTTGGTGTGCTGCAGGGTTTCGATATCCACAATGCCCCGTTCACTTTCCCGCGCGGTTTCGATGGTACCTGCCTTGAGCGCGTCGGCGTTGCCCCGCAGCAGCTCGTTGGTCATATCGGTAACCGCCGGTTGAGCATCGATGGCACTCTTGGAATGAGCCATCCCCAAGGCCAGAACCATCTGGTTTTTCCACAGGGGGATGGTGTTGACCAGAGAGGACTGAATCTTTTCCACCATAATGGAGTTGTTGGATTGAACCAGGCGAATCTGTGGGCCCATCTGAATGCAGATGTTCCGGGTCAGCTCCAGGTCGTGGAGCTTTTTGTCAAAGCGGTTGCACATATCCGCCAGATAGTTGGCGGTCTGAGCGTCCTGGGGCAGCCCCGACTGCTTTGCCGTTTCCTGTGCGGCAGGCAGGTCGGTGGCAATCCCCTGCTCCA
>CALCSA010000370.1 GCA_937894185.1 uncultured Clostridia bacterium
CTTTCGGCTATTGTAGCAACTCTTCGACATGTCCGTCAAACCGGGATTGGGTCACCATGCTCCCCACCATGAATCAGGAAGGAGGTAATCACATCAATGTCGGTGTGGTATTCGTAGTCGGGCAACTCAATGTCCCCCGGGCCGTCCGGTTCCTCGGTAAACCGGACGATGCCAAGGCCAAGGGAGGATATAATTTCCGCATTGGATACAAAGCCGTTGGTGGTGCCACCCCAAGCGGGAAAGCCCAAGTCCGATTCCTCCAGAAAGATAGCCAGCGGCAGATTCTTATGGGTGAGATTGCCTAGTTTAGAGCGAAGGTCACCGGATGTAATCTGATCATACAGGGCCACTTCATGGGCGGTAGCGGCTATTTTAATGCCGTTGTAGGTAAAGAACGCCAGCGGCTCTATGAGTAACTTGTACTTACCACCGATCAGGGTTTTATAGTCCATGCCAACTGATTGGGCGACATGGTTTAATCCACTAGCTGAACAAAAATATCGCTTGATTTCCGCAATATTTACGGCACCACTGGGACTGATTATCTGCGGGAACCCCTGTGCAGGAGTTCTCTTTTGATATGCTGTTGTTTTGGGTACTAGTGCCGCCCCACCTCGATAATCTATTTTACTTTTTTTATCGAAATGCATATCCATATTGTAGGTGACATGGGTAAAATCCATCGGTCCTTTATACCGCTTACCATCACTCACCCGAATGATGCTTACCCGAACGCCATCGTCCCCCGGTGACCATTTATTGGTTCCGCTGCCGTCCTCCATCCCGCCGCCTCCCCCATCCATGTTTCCGTCTCCAACGGCAAGGGCTGGTGTGCTAACGGTAAGTAGCAGTAAAAAACAAAGGATGATGCTTGTCCATCGTTTCATGCTGTCCTCCTGCATACAAAAGAGGATACAACCGTTAAGCTGCATCCTCTGATTGATTTGCTTATTCTGTTTTACATTTCTCCAACTTGTGTCCAGTTAAATTCCTCGTTGGGATCACCAACGATTCCACCCTCATTCCCGCCGCCGTGATCTTCTATCCACCCGAAGCCGGGTACATAGATTTTTCCGTCCTTCTTTTCGCCGCCTTGGGGCCCTTTCGGCTCTTGTTGGTTGGGTTTTATTTGTTCCTCGGTGTATTCCGGCTTGCTGGTAGGGTCTTTCTTCTGTTCCTCCGAGATTTCCGGGGGCGGGGGCGGCTCGGGCTTACTCACATCCCCGGTGTTCTGCCCGGTGCGCTCGGCCTCGTTGGTAGGTTCGGCCTGCTTTTGAGGTTTCGGGTCTTTCTTGGGTATCTTGATGGGCGGTACTTCGTAGACACTGCTTTCCTCCGGCTGGGAAACCTCTACAGGCTCCACCACTTCTTCCATAGCTGCCGCCTGTGCCTCGGCTTCTCTCTCTGCGGCCTTGACCGCTTTATCGGAAAGTATCCAGCCCCAGCCCAAGACTGCACAAATTACAAAAACAGATATGCAGGAGATCAGGGTAATCTTCATACCTCTAGTCATAAAGAATCATCCTCCTTGCTACTTTTATTATACCATTATTTGGCACAGATTACAAGTGAAAAACCGCATTGTTAAAAGGTTATTTACAACTTTTAGATTGGAAACTCTGTGACTTTTTCAACTTTTCCACAAGGGGGGTTTCTGCCCCGAGTAGACATACACATAGTTGGCAAAATTTTTGCTAACTACTTTTGGTATGCAAAAGGGATGCCGGACATGCCGCCATCCCTCATATCTTTATATTGCCTGTTCCAGCTTCACAAGGCGTTTGTTATGATCGACCAAGGTTTCCTCATGTTCGGTGACGGCGGCTTCTAGCTTGTCATAGTTTTTGAATTTGGATTCCATATCTCGGACACGCTTGGCCACGGGGCTGTATTCCTCTTTCAAGAGGTTACAGATAACATCATACTTATTTTCAACCAGTGTGCGGGTTTCATTATGCTGGCGATTCATTTCAGTCCGTAAATCTTCCCGTAAGGTTTCTATTTTTTCATCCATCAACTGGCCGATGGCCAGCAACAATGCTTTCTCGTCCACAAAATCCTCTCCTTACTTTTTTAGCGGCGCATCAGTGTTCCGTCATCCGCAACCTCATACCTTACAATTAGGGAACCGCACTCTCCACAGAACTGCATGATTGCCCAAGCGTGCTCCCGTTCAATGTGTCTACGGCATTCAAGGTTGCTGCACAAACGAAGCTCTGCAGGTGCTTCCACCATTTTCTCGCCACAAGATGTGCAATAGTTATCATAAGGCTCGGTAGGGGACTTTTGACCACACGCAGGACATTTTCTCATCTCTATCCACCCCTTAGTAAAATCATTATACCTGTCTTTCCCGGCCGGTGCAAGCACATTTTGTCCGGCGGTATTCCAAAAGCAAAAGGATACTGCTAGACACTCCCAGCACAGCGGGAACCACCAAAACAACCGCTTGGGAAAATCGATTGTAGTGCAACGCCGCAAAGATTGCCGTACCAAAAAACAGGGTGTTCAGAAAGCCTGTATACACGTGCCGATATATGGCTGAAACAACCGTGCAAACACAAATTACAGTGAATAGCGCTATTGATAAAATAACCCCTGTTTTCCTTGTTTCCATAGCAAGACAGCTATACACATACAGGGGAAACGCAACACAATGGCTTGATATGCTTCTCCCGACATATGAAAACAGCTCATATTCATCGCCGCATGGGGCTTTTGATCTCAAATCTATGCACATACACAAAACGTTATAGAGGATCAGGATTGCTACAATGATAATCAACCTTTTACACCTCGAATTCTAACTTAATGGAATGATGTTGTCAATTTTTCTTTTTCATGGCTTTCCTCTCAGCTCAAGTTCCATAGTCCCACATACTTGTTCCTCGCTCAACGTGCGCTCGAATTGCTGCCGGTCTGCTCCACATTCGGTGAAACTTTTTCCATGCGCGGTCATAATCCAACTTTGTATCCTGTGCTGGCTGGTAAAGCTGAGCGAAGGGCATTGCCCCAGCAGCGTAGACAGCCTGTAGCCTGCGTTCGTTGGCCTCCATATCATCGCCGATCAGCACATAGCATTTGATATGCTCCCGGGTGAATCCGGCCTTAGTCAGTCGCTTTGCAGTGTTTTGCATGCTAGGTACCGCACCGTCCGTATCACAGGCCAGCCACAGCTCGGAGATTCGTATGGCTTGTATGTTTTCAATAAAATGGTCATCAATCAGATTATTTTGCAGTCCACCCTTAAAGCAAATCCCTTTCTGCCGCCTTAGCATGGAGAAAACCTGATCTTTATGCTTGCGGCTCGTTTGCAGGAAATTGTTGTCCTGTATGACGTTTCCTTCATAAATCGGTAGTTCTTGCAGCTTTCCCTCACGCTTTGGCACAAGGCACCATGGGCAGTTATTATTGCAGCCACGTGAGGTGAGAATGATATTGCTTTTCAGGTACAGACCGGGGGTAAAACTTTCCACCGGACTGCCATATGCTGGGCCACCGAGCCGGACAGGCTTGTCTGTCCATCCTTCCCATTGAAACCGCAGTTCCTCACAATACTCCCTGTCCCATGTAAAAACGCAGGATACATGCACCTCGTCATGGGGCGGGATCATCAATCCCGGGGGCTCACCAATAAACACCATATCATCGTCCGGTGTGTAGCTGGTGCGCCGGGGAAATACTCGGATAATTCGCTTCATTTTGTTTCCTCAGAATGGACTTTGCTGGCACAGGCACTGCACAAGTCCGGTTCTACCCACCAGCAACCGCCGGGGCAACCATGCTCCCATGTGCAGCCGCAGATGCGGCAAGTTCGCTCCTTCCCGGATTCCCCTGTTTCCGGCAGGATAGTTTTCTCAATTTGATGAAGCATATCTTCCAGCAGGGAATTGACGTCCTGTTTCACTTGCCTTCTCTCCTTACATATCGGAGCCGATGAGCATCATGCCCACCGGCTCCATTTGACGAATTTTTAGGAATAAGGTAAGCTGAATTTAATGGTTTGCAAGCAGATAGATACCATGCGATACAAGAAAGCCGATGGACGCTGAAAACAGAACGTTACATACGATGTGCAGGGCTTTTTGTATTGGCCGCATGTAGCGCTGACTTTCTACAAGAAACCAAGAAATATTCCATAACGTTATTCCGAACACTACCATAAAAATAAAAATATATACATAGGGGATTTTGAGTATGTTGGCCACCTCCAAACATTTTACGGGAAAGGGTATATGAAAAATGAGCACTAACTTGTTGGGCTACAAATTGCGAATACCTCATAATAAAAAAGAATATGAATACAATCTAGAAATTGGAAATATTAAAAAAGCGTTAGTCCTTAATTGGGATAGAAGTCATCTATTACGGGACAATCCTTACTTAGATAAAACAACAAAGCGCAGGCTTTCACGGCTTTCTCATGATTTTTCTATGCTTGCCAAAAAACTGATTGCAAAAAAGCAAATTGAAACGTACGAGGATTATCAAAGTGTTTTAAGTGCATTGTCTCTTGCCAATAGTGAAATAGAAATTTTATTGGCGAGAGTCGAGGGGCAAAATAAAAGCTATAGAAAATTCCTTAGAAAGTGTAAAAAGAATAGGGCACGGAAACAACGCTGGAGAGAAATTACCGGGCTCTTGCTCCCACATGGTGTTGCAACAGCTTTGGCCAAGCAATATGTTTTCTGGGTTGTCCTGTTTATTGCCGTGCCCTTTTACACGGTGGCAATCGGTGCAGCTCTGATCAGCAAAGGCTTTATGCGATATTATTACTTAAGTGTATTATTGTTCTATACGGTTTTTGCTGTTGTAAATAGGAGAGTCTTAACTACATCTTTTCAAATCAGCAAACAGCTCCGTGCTAAATACAGACGTTCCTATCGATACTACAGTAATGAATCCACGCTAAAATGGATTGCAAACAGTTTACTTAATCGATAATTCACACCTCATTTTTGTATTGATGAAGCCGGTGAGCATCACGCTCACCGGCTCCTGTTTTCTATTCTTGCGCCTGAGCCACCCCTTCGGGCTGCTCTGCCTTTGCAACCATATCTACCAGATCGTTGTACTCTTTAGCTGTTTCATTATACATCTGCTTCCAATTTACTCCATCGTCCGGCTGATCGTCCGGGCCGGGGCCACCGGATAGGGTCTTTACCTTGCGGTTTAAGTAGAAAACCGTCAGGGGGAAGGCTATGGCCATGAGGATCGTAATGACAGTCAGAACAGCGAGGATAATACCCATGCTGGTGCCCCGTGGGGCCGGAGAATACTCCGGCTGCTGTGTGTCCTGACCGTCGGACAGGAGTTTCACCAACAGGAAGGCACTCAGAAGATCATAGCCGTTATTGTTGTTGCCGGTAGATTCGCTATCTTGCAGTTGGGATAGCAATAAAGAAAGAATCTCCGGTGACAAATCGCCCTCTTGGGCATCTGTATTGCCGCCGGTCTGCACATACCGGATGATTTCCTGCGGGGTGGTGTTTTGCACTGCCCCACTGTTCCGGTTGCTCTCGATTAAGGCCCGGAGCAGGGCTTCATCCGTGCCGCTATTGCTGTTGACTACCGGGCTACTGCTGCGGCGCATGGCTGCGGCAAGGGTAAGGATAGCGTCACTGTCGATACCGCCGCCACCGCTATTGCTTGTGATAGCTGCCAGAATCGCCAACAACTGCTTGTCCGTCAGGCCGCCGCCAGTGTTGTTACCGCCGTTGTTGTTGCCGCCGTTATTATTATTGTTGCCGTTGTTGTCTTTTCCTACCACATCTGTGTAGCTAATCATTTGGGTAGCAGAGGTGTTTCCGGCATTGTCCTTGCCGTAAATAGCGGCGGTTTCCCCGGCAGAAATGACGTAGGAGGCCGAATCTGTACCCCGCTTGACCTCATTCACATAAATGCCCTCCATGCCGCTGTCCGTGTCTACAGCGGTGATGTGGATGGTCTTGCTGGCGGCATCGGTGGTGATGGTCAGGACCGGAGGTGTGGTGTCGGTGGGGTCAGGTGTATTCACAGTCTTGACCACAATGGCGTTAGTGGTCTTTTCGGGGGAGTAATCGCCAATGCTGTTGAGGGCTTTTACGGAGTAGGATACGGTTTCCCAGTTGGATTTCGCCGTATCCTTGTACTGGGTTTCCTCCCCGTTATAAACAACCTCGGAAACCTCCAACCCTAGATCACTCATGGGGGCGGCGAAAGAAGAAAACAGGCGGGTGGTAAACATTTGCGATTCGGCTTCTTCGTCTCCTTTGAGACTGACGGTGCGCTGCAACTCATAGGCCACCGCCTTATTAGCCGCCTTCCACTTTACAATAATCTGATTACCTGCTTCCACCTCATCAGGAGCATCCAAGGATTCTGGAGCATCCGGGGGCAACTCTGTGGCAGAAAACCGGAAGGTGTCAATTTTCTGCGGCATGGAGATGTTAGCTTCATCTGCAAATTCCTCTCCCAAGCCCAATTGCCCGTGGAGGTTGTCGCCAACCGCATACACATCCCCTGTGTGGGATACAAACAGAGTGGAGTTGCGCCCGGCCACAATGCTGGCAATGCTCTTGCCATTCAGAGAGTAGACAGCCGTGGGGGTTTCCACAAAGGAGGCAGTCAGTCCGGTGCCGGTCTTGCCACTGGGGTTGCCGCCCCATGCATGGACATCCCCGTTGCCGGTGATGATGTAGTTGGTATCCCCAGCAACCACCAGTTCCCCGAAGGAATCTCCCGAAGCATCCAAAGTGTTGATGTAGGTCCGAATGGTCTGGGCGGTGGAGAGGTAGCCACCACTGGTTTGATCCTTGGATTGTTGCTTGAAACTGTTATCCCCCTGACCATACAGCTGTCCGTCCTGAATCATGTACCAATGCTTAGAGCCGGGCATGATGTTGGTGATATTGCCGATTACAGAGCTGTTGCTGAAATCTAAATAGTTGGGAGCCAGTGACCAACTGCAACTCTGTGATGCGCTTGACTTAAATTGATACTCGCCTCTTGAATTATATGATACTGTTCCTGACCAATTTGCACTTCCGCTGTATGTCATATTCAACTTACTGTGCGACTTACTTGCACTCCCACTACCGCTTAAATTATTGTACACATATTCATATGCCCCAGTTTCATAGTTGTACTCTCTACTTCTTATTGTAGGCCTTGCCCCACCACTATAAGATGACGTTGCATTAGGCATATAACTCCCAGTTCCCGGGCTTATACCTTTTAGGCTTTCGTTTAAGTTCAACGGGATAGTTTGAACGCTATTTACATTAGGTTGTGACGAAGTTACGCTACCCTGTGTTGATACGGTAGCGGTTTGACCCACGCCCGCAGCGCCAGACACGCAGTTAAGCTACAAAGCTCTGTTTTT
>CALCSA010000371.1 GCA_937894185.1 uncultured Clostridia bacterium
GAGGGCTCCTTGTGTTTGCGTTGCCCGACAGCGGCTTCACCCTGCAATCTCCGCTTTTCCAGGGGCTAAAGCTGTCACCCCAAAACACAATCTTTTCCCGCAAAGGGCTGCTGGCGCGGCACGCGCAAACCGAAGAGGAGGATCAGAGCTTTGCTGAGGCGGCAGCCGCCCAAATCGAAAAGGTGGTGCGGCAATACCAAGGGGAACAGGCATCCAAGGCCCAAAGTGGAGGTCAAGCGTCCGAAGCAGTCACTCTGGTTCAGGGTGCGGACAAACACCATGTCCCCTTTCCGGGGCTGAATGGAGCCGGGGCCGGAAGGCTGGCAGAGCCCCAAACGCCGGAGGAGGCTTTGGCGCTTCTGCGGGGGATGGCATGGCGTCCGTCCTATGGGTACATCCCGAATACATGGCTGACAAATCTTTCGCCCCAAGCGGTGCTCACCCAAGGCTGGGGAAATGAGTTTGACCTCACGGTTTTGGCGGAGCAGATGCTTTCCCGACTGGGGCTAAGGCCGGACAGGATGGTTGTACGCCTCACCAAAGAGGGCAAAAGGGCTCTGGCTGCCTATCTCAAGCTAGAGGATCTTGAAACCCTTGCAATCGAAACCCTGCCTGCCCTTACCTACCGGAATACAGGCGGCGGGCACCAACTGTTGGTGGTTCCATTTATGCAGGAATTTGCCCAGCTTGGGGGCTTGGTTACTTTGGTACAAACAGAAAGCGAACAGATCAAGGTAACCGACGAGATGGCTGTCGTCACCGTTACGGTAGAGGCAATCCCCCTTGGGGAAGCGGCAAAATCCAGCGGCCACTTGGGCACAAATGATCTGTTTGGCAGTTTGTCGGGTGCAATCGATGATGAAGAAGATGCCCGGGCCGCCGACTCTGAAACCATCCAAATTGAAATGCTCCGCGAGGAGATCTCGCTGAACGCTTTAAGCAACGACGCCATCGACATCGGCTTTGGGGTGGCCCAGAGGGAAGCCTACACCGCCTATCTGGAATCGCCCACAGGCCGGGTCATCAGCAAAACCGTCATTGCGAGCCGTTTTGCCGTTAAGCTTTGATGGTTGGTG
>CALCSA010000372.1 GCA_937894185.1 uncultured Clostridia bacterium
ACATTTCCCTGCTGGGCTGCTAAGGCTGCTCAACAATGATTGCTAGTTTGAGGTAAATCCTATAAAAAGCACCTTCCGCCGCAGGGTATCCCTGCCCGGAAGGTGTTTGTTTTTGTCTGTAAAGAAGATTCCCTTGCCGGCGTCTACGGCCTCCACTGCCGGGCGTACCACCCGATGCAGCGGGACAGTTCCTGCTCAAAATCCCCCCCTGTCTGAAAGCCCAGCTCCCGCCGGATCTTTTCAGCGTTGATCTGATAGCGGCGGTCGTGGCCGGGGCGGTCCTCCACCCGGCGGATGAGGGAGCGGCTGCCCCCCAGCTGATCCAAAATCCGGTGGATGAGCTCAAGGTTTTCCAGCTCGGCTTGGGGGGCAATGTTGTAGATTTCCCCCGGCTTGCCCCGCTCCATCACCGCCGCCACAGCCCGGCAGTGCTCCTGTACCGAAATCCAACACCGGCGCTGCAATCCATCGCCGTATACCGGGATCTTCAGGTCATGCAAAGCATGATAAACCACCATGGGAATCAACTTTTCCCGGTGTTGGCCCTCCCCATAGTTGTTGCAGCTGCGGGTGATGGTCACTGGCAGCCCGTAGGTGCGAAAGTAGCTCAGGGCCAACAGGTCGGCGGAGGCTTTAGAGGCAGAGTAGGGATTGGAGGGCAACAGAGGGGCCTCCTCGCTTCGGCCCTGTTCTTCGTCGAGGGAGGCGGGGCCGTACACCTCGTCGGTGGAAATCTGGTGGAAGGGGACCTCCTGCCTGCGGCACTGTTCCAGCAGAACTCCCACCCCCTCCACATTGGTGGAGATAAAGATCAGCGGGTCGGCAATGGAGCGATCCACGTGGGACTGGGCCGCAAAGTTCACCACATGATCCGGCTGAACATCCTCAAAAACCTTCCTCATGACGGAAGGATCGCAGATGTCCCCCTGCACAAAGGAAAATCCCGGATGCTCCCTACAGTCCCGCAGCCGCTGCAAATCCGCCGCATAGGTGAGCTTATCCACGCAGCAGACGGTGTGCTCCTCCCGGAGCATCTGCCGGATAAAGTGGGCGCCGATAAATCCCGCTCCACCGGTAACCAGCAGTTTCATAGCATCGCCTCCTCATCGCCGGGCTGGGAAAGCAGGCGGCGAATGCTCTCTTGATTGGCTTGATCCCGGTTCAGCCGCAGAATCTCCCTGCCGCCGGCGGTGAGAAAGGCAGGGGATGGGGACAAATACAAAGCTTCTTCAATATCGTGGGTGACAAAGAGTACCGTGCAGTGGTGGCGGGCGCAAAGTTCCTGCAAAAGCTCCTGCATGGTGCGGCGCTGAATGCAGTCCAGTGCGGCAAAGGGCTCGTCCAGCAGCAGCAGCCCCGGCTGAAGGGCAAAGGCTCTGGCCAGTGCCGCCCGCTGCTTCATCCCCCCCGAAAGCTGGGAGGGCCACAGGTCCCCGCAGTCCGCAAGGCCGGTCTGCTCCAGCCAGTAGGCGGCCCGCTCCCCGGCTTCCTGCCGGGAAAGCTTAGGGTTTACCGTGCGCAGGGCAAAGCGGATGTTGGACCCCACCCGCCGCCACGGGAACAGTTGGTCAAAGCTTTGAAAGACCACAAAGCGGTGGGGTGAAGGCCCCTCTATGGGCGCTCCGTTCCACAAAGCTGCCCCCTGATCGGGAAAATCGTATCCCGCGGCTATCCGCAGCAGGGTGGTTTTTCCACTGCCGGAACGCCCCAGCAGGGTGACCGTCTCCCCTTCCCCCGCTGTCAGGTTCACGCCCTCCAGCACCCTGTGGCGGCTGCCTTCCCGCTCAAAGCTCTTGTGAATATTCTGTAGCCTTAACCCCTGCACTGTAAACCTCCTATGGCTTGCTGATTTAATCCCGTTAAATGGCGGAAAATGCCCCTTCCGCCGAGGTTATTGGGGGGCGGACACCCCCCAGCGCACCACGGTTTTTTGCTCCGCCAGCCGAAGAAGCTCCTCCACCAGCATCCCGATCAAAGCCACCACAAAAATGCCGGCAAACAGGCCGGCGGTGTCCATCATCACCCGGTTCTGGAACAGGAACCACCCCACCCCGCCCGAGGATGCCACAGCGCCAAAGATCATCTCGGCGCTGATAAGAGCCCGCCACGCCCTCGCCCATCCGATTTTCATCCCCGCCAGAAAGGAGGAGGCAGAGGCTGGCAGGTAGACATGGCCCAGCAGCCACAAAGGGGAGGAGCACAGGCTTTTGCCGCACTCCACGTAGACCCGGGGGGTGGCCCGCAGTCCGGCGGTGAGGTTGAGGAATAGCGGCCACAAGGTGGAGTGGACGATGATGGCGATAACGGCGGGATAGCCCACCCCAAACCAGACGATGATGAGGGGCAGCAGAGCAATGGCCGGCAGAGGGTGGGCCAATGCGCAAAGGGTGTCGGCAAAGCTGGCGAACACCTTGCTGTACAGGGAAAGCAGGGCAATCCCCAGACTGGCCACCAAAGCGATTCCCGTTCCCCGCAGAATGATGGCCAGAGAAAATCCAATCTGGGCGGCCAGTTCCCCGTAAAGGAGCCGGTCAAGGAAGGTTTCCAGCACCTGCCGGGGGGCGGGGAGCAGCAGAGGGGATACCCGGCCGCTCCAAACGGCCCCCTGCCAAACCAGCAGCAGGACGCAAATCCAGCCAAGGCGCTGCACCACCCGGTATCTCAACAGCTTCTTCATGACGCTGCCTCCGGGAACAGCAGGGTGTTCAGAGGGTGCTCCGCCTTGAGGTAGCCCTCCTCCAGCATAAAGGCGCCAAAAGCTTCCACCCCCGCTACCTCGGTGGTGTAGGCAGCACCGGGAGCCGTCATCTCCAGCAAAAGGGCGTCGGGCTCCATCCCATAAAGGGGGGCCAGAAGCTGGGCTGCTTCCTCGGGGTTGTCCTTGATCCAGCGGATGGATTTTTCCAAAGCGTTGAGGAAGCCTTGATAGACCTTGGGATTCTCACGATACAGGGACTCCCCCGCCACCGCCACAATGCCGGTGTAGGGTTGGCCCATGGCCTCCTCCCCATCCAGCAGCAGGGTCATCCCCGCCTGCTGCTCCTGTTGCAGGTAAGGGGAGGCGGTAAAATGGAGGGAAACCTCTCCCCCCGCCAGCAGAGCGCTCATCCCGTCGGGGTGGGAAAGGGTCACCAGCTGATCGTCAAAGCGCCGGGCCTCCCCCAGCTCCCGGCGGGCGGCCATGGCCAGTAGAATATGCTGGATGCTCCCCGGCTGAGGCAGGGCGATGCGCATCTCCGGCGTAATGTCGGCCAGAGACTGCACGGCGGGGTCACTGGTGGTCAGCCCCATGGGAACCCGGGAAACTCCCGAGCAGATTCGCCACTCCATCCCGGCGTCCCGTCCGATGAGAAAAGGTGGGATGGCCATACAGGCAAAATCGGTTTTTCCCGCCAGCATGGACTCCCGGATGGCGGCGGTGTTGGCCAGCTGCGCCCATTCCACTGCGATATAATCGGGCAGCTCCTGCTCCAGCAGGTCAAGCTCCCGCATGACGGCAATGGGGGCATAGGCGGTTCCGTATTGTTGGGCGATGGTGATGCTCCGCTCCTTCTTTCCGGCGCAGCCCGCCAGCAACAGAAGGGCACAGAGGGCAACGATTCGTTTTCGCATCCAAAGACTTCCTATTCTTCTCCCACAGGCAGGAGCATGTCATTTCCTTCCTGATCCAGCACCTGAAACACCTGATGGAGAATGTTGAGGTGAAACTGCATCTGCCTTTCGCCGTCAGCGGTCAGCACAATGTGGCCCAGACGGGCCCCGGCGTTTTTAAAGGCGGGCAAAACCTGCCCCTGCTGCACATTATACCCTGCATCCACCACAAAGGGAAGGGACTTTAAATCCTTTAGCGGGGTGAGGTAGGCGAGCTTGCCCGGCCGGGCAAAGGGCAGCAGCACCCGGAAGCT
>CALCSA010000373.1 GCA_937894185.1 uncultured Clostridia bacterium
CAAGGCCGATCACCAGAGCCACAAAGGTATCCAAAATGCCGACGCTTAAAGCCTCGCCCAGCAGGCGGCGTTCTTTTCCAATATAGCTCCCGAAAATTGCCATAGCCCCAATTCCCAAGGAAAGAGTGAAGAAGGATTGTCCCATTGCCGCAAAGATCGCCTCGCCCAAGCGGAACTTACCGTCGGCATCATACATCAGATTGTGAAAATTGGGTTTTAGGTAGAATTCCAGTCCTGCGGCAGCTCCCGGCAGAGTGATGGCGCGAACCGCCAAAATCACCAGAATTGCCAGCAGGCATATCATCATCACCTTGGTGACTTTTTCCACGCCGTTCTGGAGGCCCATGGCGCAGACCCCCATGCAAATGACAATCACCAACAGCATGTAAAACAACATCAGGCCCGGTTGGTTGGAGGTCATGTTTCCAAAAACATTGGCCACGCCGGAAGCATCCAGCCCTGCAAATTCACCGCTTGCCATTTTGACAAAGTACATCACCATCCAACCGGATATGGTGGTGTAAAACATCATCAGCATGTAGTTGCCCGCCATGCCAAACCAGCTGAAAATATGCCACTTGGTGCCTTTGGGCTCCAGCTCGTGAAAGGATGTGGCAATGCTTCGGCGGCTGGCACGCCCCACCGAAAACTCCATAGCCATAATCGGAAGGCCCAGAGCAACCAAAAAAACAAGGTAAATAAGTACAAAGGCCGCGCCGCCATATTGGCCTACAATGTAGGGAAAACGCCATACGTTACCCAGTCCAATGGCACAGCCCGCCGAAATGAGAACAAAGCCCAGCCGCGAGGCAAAACTTTCTCTCTCCTGCATACAAACACCCCTCATAATAATCATTTTGCCTATGATAGCAGAAGAAATAAAAAAACGCAATAACCATTGTGCAAGAACACGGATGTTTCCCGCCATATCTCTGCGCCTTGTGCCTGTAAAAGGCGTTCGGGGCAGTCACCGTTCCGTTAAGGAGGATGCTACAGCTTTTCCGCCCCATCGGCTGTGACCCGGGCATAGATCATGGGAACTGGAGCCGGCGGCGCAGTCCCGATTTCCATGGCCTCCCGAAGCAGCTCCATAGCCTCTGGAAGCTGTTCTTCCCGGGCGGTGTGGAATTGGGCAAGGGTCTCCCCTGCCTGCACCTTCTCCCCCGGCTTCTTGCGAAGAACGATCCCTGCGCTGTGGTCTATTTCGTCCTCCTTGCGGGCCCGCCCCGCCCCCAGCATCACCGAGGCAATGCCGCAGGCTTCGGTGTTGATGCGGCGCAGGTAGCCGTCCTGCCCAGCCTTCAGGCAGGCTGTCACCGGGGCCTTGGGGAATCTTGCGGTATCCTCCAGCACCGATGCGTCTCCCCCCTGGGCCTTGACCATGGCCACCAGCCGCCGGAAGGCTTCTCCCCCGGCTACGGCCTGACGGGCCAGATGCCGGCACTCCTCCAGACTCCCCTGCTCCGCCAGCACCAGCATGTTGGCGGCAAGCTCCAAGCAGACTGCCGTCAAATCCGCCGGGCCTTTCCCCTGCAGAGTTTTCACCGCCTCGATGACCTCCAGAGAGTTGCCGATGGCATGGCCCAAAGGGGTGTCCATATCGGTGATGAGAGCCACCGTATTCCTATGATTGCGGTTGCCGATGTCCACCATGGCCTGAGCCAAAGCGATGGAATCCTCCAGAGTTTTCATAAAGGCACCGCTTCCAGTCTTGACATCCAGCAGGATGGCATCGGAGCCTGCCGCCAACTTTTTGCTCATAATAGAAGAGGCAATGAGGGAGAGATGCTCCACTGTCGCGGTGACATCCCGCAGGGCATAGAGCATCTTGTCGGCAGGGGCAATGTTCCCGCTTTGGCCGATGATGGCGATGCCCGCCTCCCCCACCACGCGGAAGAATTCATCCCGATCCACTGCGGTGCGCAGTCCGGGAATGGATTCCAGCTTGTCCACCGTCCCCCCTGTGTGTCCCAGACCCCGGCCGCTCATCTTGGCCACGGGAACGTTGCAGGCAGCCACAATCGGCCCGATAATCAGGCTGGTTTTGTCCCCTACTCCGCCGGTGCTGTGCTTGTCCACCTTGATGCCGGGGATGGAGCTTAAATCCACCATGTCGCCGCTTTTGGCCATACAGTCGGTGAGGACCGCCGTTTCTAGAGGATTCATCCCCCGCAGGAAGATAGCCATCAGCAGGGCGGAGGCCTGATAGTCGGGGATGGAGCCGTCGGTAAAGCCCCGGATAAAGAACGCGATTTCTTCCGGGGAAAGGGCTCTGCCGTCCCGCTTATGGCGGATAATATCGTACATTCTCATGATAAAACCACGCCTCCCGATGATAAGAAGATTGTTTTAGTATATCACGAAACGCTGCGAATGTCCTGCAAATCCCCTATGTTTTTCTGTAAAACCTCACGTTGCCGGGGAGGATGGCGCATTTTTCCCGGAGCTTGTCCTTCCTGTTCTTGCTCACCATTTATTTCCTTACCCATAAACTGGATTGTTGCGAAAATCTAGGGTCCTCCATGCTTTTCCGGGGACCGGGAGGAAGGGAATCAATGGAACTTTTACTGACGGTTCTGATGCTGAGTGTGGCCGCCACCTCCGACAGCTTTGTAATCGGGATGGGGTTTGGACTGAAAGGTGTAGGAATCGGCCTGTTTTCTAACCTGTACATATCTGTGATCTGTCTGGCGGGGACGGCGACCGCCATGCTGCTGGGCCGCTATCTGGGAGGGGTGCTGCCTGTCTGGCTGGCCGGAAGCCTTGGGTCCGTTGTTTTGCTGGCCTTGGGACTGTGGATGCTGGCGGAGGCCTTTCGCCGCCGGGAGGGCAGCCTCCACGGCGTTTGCACCGATCCCGACTGCGTTGATAAGGATAACTCCAAAAAGGTGGAGCTGTCCGAATCTATCAGCATCGGACTGGTTCTTTCCGTAAACAATCTGGGGCTGGGCATCGGCGCCGGAATCTCCAATCTTCCCATACTGCTTACCTCGGCGCTTTGTTCCGCTACTAGCTTTGTCTTTTTGGGAATCGGCTGCTGTCTGGGTAAAAAGTTGGCTTCCGGAAATCTTTCCAAAATACTGGAAGTTGCCTCTGCCCTGCTGGTCATCTGGCTTGGGGTGCGCTCCTTCGGCTTCTTTTAAGGCCACTATATCCTTTGTGGGAATTTGAATCGGGTTTATAAAACTGAAATAGGGGCTTAAAGGCCGCAGAACTTGCAGGATTTACGGATATTTGCGCAATGCTCAATTGACATTGAAAGGCTTTTCCTGTAAAATAAATGCAGAATCCGCTTCTGTTCCGGGAGCGTATGGAGTGATTGTATTGCCAAAATATCCAGGTGTTTCTCCCCTTGTCGTGCGGCGGCTGCCCCGCTATTACCGCCTGCTGACCGAACTGATGAAAAATGGAGTCGAGCGGATTTCTTCCCGGGAATTTGCTGACATGATCGGCTTTACGGCCTCGCAAATCCGGCAGGACCTCAACTGCTTCGGCGGGTTTGGCCAGCAGGGCTACGGATACAACGTGGCCTCTTTGCGGGCGGAAATCGGGCGAATCCTTTCTGTGGACGGCAACCTGCCCACCATTCTGGTCGGTGTGGGTAACTTGGGTTTGGCTCTTGCCAACCACGTCAATTTTGAATACTGCGGCTTCCAGCTACTGGCTCTCTTTGACGAGAGCTCCTCCACAGTGGGAAAAAACATTAACCACTGGACCGTTCGTCATGTCTCCGAATTGACGGAGTTCTGCACAGAGCATCGACCGCTGGCAGCCGTGCTCTGTGTACCGCCCTCTGCGGTTCCCGAGCTGGTAAAAAAGCTGATGGGCCTAGATGTCAAATGTTATTGGAACTTCACCCAGTATGATCTGTCCAGCCTGTACCGCAACGAGATTTTGGTGGAGGACGTTCAGCTGGCCGACAGCCTCATGACTCTCAGCTTCCAAATCAACGAGATTTTATAGAAATATTTAAAACGCTTGATTTTGCAGTTAGGCTATAGTATAATCAAAAGCGCTGGTTAAAATCGAAGGGAAAGCATAACGATTTTGCCATGCGCTTTTCGTTTGGCCGATGTGTCGAAAGGACAGACGAGGCAGGCTCAAAATCTGCTGGTTTTGTTGCGGTTTATCGGTATTAAGTTTGATGTAGGCCCTTGATTCTATGCGTTTTTTCGTGTATACTTGTGAAAGTTCTTATTAAAAGTTCTCTATCGCTATTCCCTATTTTTCCAAAACTTTTTACGGAGCAGCGATTTTGGAACAATAACTGTGCCGGCGTGTCGGAATGGCAGACGAGGCGGATTCAAAATCCGTTGGCGGCAACGTCGTGTGGGTTCAAGTCCCACCGCCGGCACCATATCTAATGGTAATTATGGATGTCA
>CALCSA010000374.1 GCA_937894185.1 uncultured Clostridia bacterium
TCCGCTCCGCCGGACACGGCGACAAGCAGAACTGCTCCCTGCGCAAACATGTTGTGCTGCTGTATGGCCTTTAAGGCTTTACTCCTCATCGCGATACATCTCCAGCCCGGAGAATTTGGTGTGCTCTCCATCCCAGCCTAGTTTGACGGTGCCGGTTTCTCCATGACGGTTTTTGGCTACAATGCATTCGGCAATATTTTGCTCTCCGCTGTCCCGGTTGTAATAGGCTTCCCGGTACAGAAAAAGCACCAAGTCGGCATCCTGCTCGATAGAGCCTGATTCCCGCAGATCGGAAAGCATGGGCCTATGGTCGGCCCGGGACTCGGTCTGGCGGGAAAGCTGGGACAAAACAATCACCGGTACATTCAGTTCCTTGGCCATTACCTTGAGGGAACGGGTGATCTCGCTGACCACCTGCACCCGGTTTTCTCCCCGGCCGCCTCCGCTCATCAGCTGGAGGTAGTCGATGATCACAAGGCCTAAATCCTTGACCCGGCGCAGCCGCGCCTTCATTTCGTGGACGGTGATGGAGGCGGTATCATCCACCAGAATGGGGGCCTTGGCCAGCTCCTTGGAGGAGACTGCCAGACGCACCCACTCCTCGGGAGCAAGCTCTCCCGTGCGCATTCTGGTTCCCTGTACCATGGCATCGCTGGAGAGAATCCGCTCTACCAGCTGTTCCCGGCTCATTTCCAAGGAGAACAGGGCCACGGTTTTGCCCGCCTTCATGGCCACATTGGTGGCGATGTTGAGGGCAAAGGAGGTCTTACCCATGGCAGGGCGGGCGGCCAGCAGAATCAGGTCGGACTTGTTGAGTCCGGTCATCATCCGGTCCAGCATCCCAAAGCCGGTGGGAATGCCCAGATACTGGTCCCGGTCATCCCCCGAAAGCTTTTGCAGCCGGTCGTAAATATCCAGCAGAATGTCCCCGATGGGGAGAAGCTTGGAGGAATGACGGTCGGAGCGGATGTCAAAGATTCGCTGCTCCGCGCCGTCGATGATGGTTTGGGCGCTCTCTCCCGAATCCCGGGAGTTTTCGATGATCTCGTGGGCGGCATCAATCAGGGAGCGCAGGTAGCTTTTTTCCCGCACAATGTTGGCGTAGGCATCCACATTCCGGGTGGAGGGAACAATCTCCACCAGCTGGCTGAGATAGACCTTGGCGTCCGCCTCATCGGGAAAGACGTTTTCCCGGCACACCTGCTCCAGCACGGTGACAAAATCCACCGGTTGGGCCGTAGTGAAGAGCTGCAGCATAATCTCAAAGATTTTCTGATGCTCTTCCCGGTAAAAGTTGCCCGGGCGCAGGCTGTCCAGCACGATGCTCAGGCATGAGGCATCCACCAGAACGGCTCCCAGCACGCTCTGCTCCGCTTCCAGACTATAAGGCAGAGTCTGATTCAACAGATCGGTTGTCCGGTCGGTAAACTGCTGTGACACGGCTTATGCTCCCAAACCTTTGGATTGATGGATGTATTACATTGTAAAAAGGCTTTCTGATTTCGGCTTCGTTTAGCGTGGATCGTACAGCTTCTATTCGCCCACCTTAATGTTGATCCGGGCGGTGATTCCCGAATAGAGCTTGATGTCGGCGGTGTAGTCCCCGTGGGCCTTAATTTCGCCCTTCATGGAAATCTTGCGGCGGTCCACATCAATGTCAAAGTGCTTCTTAATTTCGGCGGAAAGCTCCTTGGAGGTGATGGAGCCGAACAGTTTGCCGCTTTCCCCCGCCTTGGCGGAAATGTTCAGGGTTTTGCCACTCAGCTGATCGGCGATTTCCTGAGCGGCTGCCTGCTCCGTCTCTTTTTTGTGGATTTTACTGGCCTGCCGGGCCTCATATTCTGCCAGCGCCTGAGGGGTTGCCTGAATGGCCAGACCCCGCTTGAGCAAAAAGTTGCGGGCGTACCCGTCGGATACGTTTACCAGCTCACCTTTCTTGCCGCTGCCCTGAACATCTTCTTGTAAAATAACCTGCATGGAATCTCTTCCTTTCATAATATACTGCCACTTTGGAGCAACATTTGCCCCCTGCGTAAGCGTTCTATTTCATTCCCAGCCGGAGCGTTTCAGCTGACCGGCTTGCGGATTTCGGCGTAGTAATCGTCAATGGCCTCCATCAGCTTGCGGCGCACCGTCTCCACGTCGGTGTTGGGAAACTGAGCCGCCGCCATGGTCTGGTGGCCGCCGCCCCCCAACCTTTCCATAATCAGCTGGACGTTGATGGCACCAAGGGACCGGGCCGAGACATTGACCTCGCCCCCATAGACAAAGATAACAAAGGAGGCGTCCATATTGGCGATGGTGGTCAATTCATCCGCCGCCTGAGGAGCCACCACCTTGACGCCCTCAAAGGTCTCATCGGAGACGGCAATGGCGCAGCGCTGATAAATCTGGGCGGTGGCGATAAAGGAAGCCTTTTGCTGATAAGCCTCCATAGAGGAAGCAAACATCTTGCGCACCTCCACCGTATCGGCTCCCATCCGGCGCAGCCATGCGGCAGCCTCGAAGGTTCTCACTCCGGTGCGCAGCACAAAGTTCTTGGTATCCAGCATAATGCCGGACATCAGAGCCTCCGCCTCCACCCGGGTAAGGGTGGGACGGCTGGGGAAATATTGAAGCAGCTCCGCCACCATCTCGGAGGTGGAGGAGGCGTAGGGCTCGTGGTAAAAGATCACGGCGTTGTCGATATGCCCTACCAGCTTGCGGTGATGGTCGATGACCACCACATGTTTAGCAGCCCGGTAGAGGGTTTCCGACTCCACCACGTGGGGCACATGGGTATCCAGAATGATGACCACCGTATGGGGGTTCACCAGCTCCAGAGCCGCCTCGGGAGACAAGAAGTCGTCGTCGCTGTAGCCTGCCTGCAGCAGCTTTTCGATAAGGGGCTTGACCAGATTCTTATCACGGTCGATGGCGATGTGCACCGGCTTGTTCATGCTGCGCACCGCCTTAAACATGCCGATGGCCGCACCCATGGAATCCAGATCGGCAAAACGGTGGCCCATCAGAATGACGTTGGAGGCACTTTCCACCAGCTCCGAAAGGGCGTTGGCAATGATGCGGGTTTTCACTTTGGTCCGCTTCTCAATGGCTTTGGACATGCCCCCGTAAAATTCGTAACCGTTGGCGGTTTTGACCGCCGCCTGATCTCCGCCCCGGCCCAGGCACATATCCAGAGCCTGCCGGGCGCTTTGTTCTGCTTCGTACAAGCTGCCGGCCTCCCCGGCCACTCCAATGGAAAGGGTAGCCGACATCCGGTCCCCGGTGGAAAGGCCGCGGACCTTATCCAACAGCTCAAATTTGCCCGCCAGCATGTTGCGCACGCCCCGGGTTTCAATGATGGCGATAAACCGGTCCTTGGAAATTTTGGTGACAAAGCCATGGTGATCCACAATATATTGCTCCATGGCCTGTTCAATTTCGCTCATTAGCTGGGCCCGCTCGCTGTCCTTGTAGTCCTGAATCAGCTCATCGTAGTTATCCACCATCACCAAAGCCACGCTGGGCTTTGTTTCGTGATACTCGTTGGCGTAGAATTTCAGGCTGGTGTCATCCACCAGATAGATCACCGAAGCAAGGCCTTCCTGAATCTCCACAGCAGCCACAAAGGCGGTATAGGCGCGGTTTCCAAACTTTACATTGTAGCCCTCGGGGGGAGAGGTGCCGACAAAATCAATATCGGGGAGCAGATCACCAATGTCTTCCCCCAGCATTTCCCGGCCGCCAAACACCCGGTCGGCACACAGCTGGTTATACCATATGATGTCGTGCCCGCCCAAAACGGTGATGACCGGCGTGGGCAGCTCGGTAAAAGCGCCGCCCATGGCATACCGGACACTTTCCTCCACCTCTTCCAGCAAGCTTTTCATCCGCTGGCTAAGGGTGTTCAACATGATTAGCACCACGATGAACACGACAATCACCATGGAGGCATAGATCAAAAACAGCCTGCGGTCATAGAAAAAGGTGATGCCTGCCAAGGCGGCAGACAGCAGCATCAAAGCCGCTACAATGGGGGTAAAAAGTTTGAGTCGGTTCTGCATATTCGGCTCCTATCTGAACTCTAGGTCAAATTGGTATGGTTGCCCTTGGGTGGACGAGCCGTTCGCGGTTCATAGGGCGGTATAATTCAAAATCATATCACTTGCATGTAAGCTTTGCAAGGGTAAGGCTTAGGTGGGGTGTTTGCCAGCGCTTGGCGGTGGCATGATTTTTCGTGGGAGCCACGATTTTTCAGCGGACGCTGGGGCAAAGGTTGTCGCTGCCGCGACGGGCGTTACTTTTCCCCACGGAAAAGTAACCAAAACGTGTTTTAAGACCCATGCAGGGAGGCCTGGCCGGCCCCCCTCGCAACCCCCCGCGTCAAAGAAATTACCACGAAAAGGTTAGATTCTCCCGGTTGTTCGCTCCTTACGCTATCGGGCCGCAATGTCGCCTTTGGCGACTGCGGCCACCCAAAGAAAAGGTGCTTCTTAGGTTTGCGTTCCCTTTGTTCGCACCCACGTACCCAAGCATTGATGCCGCCAAGGAATACAACCCTCCAA
>CALCSA010000375.1 GCA_937894185.1 uncultured Clostridia bacterium
GCTTTGTGGGGGTGCAGCTGGGGCGTTTGGTGGGCAACCGTTTCAGCCGCAGAGCCCAGCTTCTGGGTGGGATTTTGCTGGTGGTCATCGGCCTGCACATTCTGACCGAGCATTTTGGGGCCAGAAACTTTTAGCCCCCGCTGCCGGTTGCTTTTTTGGCGGGAATGGTGTATAAAAGAGACAGTCAAACTCCATCCCCACAGAAAGGACCCCGCTATGAAACAGCTTGCCGCCACCGTCCTATTTTTTTGCCTCACCCTGCCTGTCACTGTGTTTGCTCAAACAGAGGGCGGTGCTTCCTTGGCGTTTTCGGACCGTTTAGCCATCGCCACACGGTTCTTCGGCGGCTTTTTGCTGGTGATGGGGGTTCTCTTTGTCCTTTTGCTCTCCACCCGCCGCCTTGCTGCCTGGGTGGATCGTCAGCGGGAAAAGAAAGATAAGCACAACACTTAGTGCTTGAATATATGTTCATCCCAAAATACAGGCGTGTTGTACAATCCGGCCAATATAGGGCCGGATTTTTTATGTTGTTAAGCCGAAAAATACTTGCAATTTGGCTTGGTTGCCGCTATAATTGGCATAAGTGGTGAATTGTGGTGAGTTGTGGTTAAAAAATCCTGAATTGTGGAGGAGGTGGGGAAACGGTGGCGCTGTACAACCACTACCAGCATAGTCTGGACGCCAAGGGCCGGGTCAACTTCCCCGCCAAGCTCCGGGAAAATTTAGGCAACCGCTTCATCATCACCCGGGGGCTGGACAGCGACCGCTGCCTCTTTGCGTATTCCGAAGAAAATTGGGAAGCCTTGGGAGAGAAGATCAAAACCTTGCCCAACGCCGACGCTCGCAGGGTCCAGCGCTTTTTGTTCGCCCACGCCATCGACGTGGAGCCGGACAAGCAGGGGCGAATCGTCATCCCCCAGAACCTGAGAGAGTATGCCGGGCTGGAAAAGGACGTTATGATCAGCGGCATCGGCGACCACGCCGAAATCTGGGACAAGGATTTGTGGGACAAAGTCAACAGCGCCTACACCCCCGACATCATCGCGGACATCATCGACAAAATCAGCTTATAGCTTTTACAACTACTAGTTCGGCGGGAGGGATTCAGAGTGGAATTTTCGCACATTTCGGTTCTGCCGGAAGAATGCATGGAAGCTCTGGCCATCCGGCCCGACGGAATTTATCTGGATGGCACTCCTTCCAAATCGCGAGGCGCCTTACCACCGGCAGACTGATAGCCGTGGATAAGGACCGGGAGGCGATTGCCGCCGCGGGGATCCGGTTGGCCCCTTTCCCTCTGGCCCAAGTGGTTCAGGGGGACTTCGCGGATATTCCCCAAATCCTCGAGAGCCTTTCCCTTCCCTGCGCCGACGGGGTTTTGCTGGATTTAGGAGTTTCCTCCCATCAGCTGGATACCCCTGAGCGAGGATTTTCCTACAGCGTGGACGCCCCCTTGGATATGCGGATGTCCGGGGAAGGCCAAACCGCCGCCGATCTGCTGAACACGGCTCCCGAGGAGGAACTGGTGACTATCTTTTTCCGCTACGGGGAAGAAAAGTTTTCCCGCCGGATTGCACGCAGTATTGTGGAAAGACGGCAGGACCAGCCCCTTCAAACCACGGGAGAGCTGGTGGACCTGATTCGGGCCTCCATTCCCGCCGCCGCCCGCAGAGAGGGCGGGCACCCCGCCAAGCGGGTGTTTCAGGCGGTGCGCATCGCCGTCAACGGCGAGCTGGAAAGCTTGGAAAGGGCTTTAAACAGCATCTTTGAGATACTCAATCCCGGCGGCCGGTTTGCCGTCATCACCTTTCACTCCCTGGAGGACAGAATGGTCAAGCAGGCCTTTGCCGCCTTGGCAAAAGGATGCACCTGTCCCCCCGATTTCCCGGTCTGTGTCTGTGGCAAAACCCCCAGAGGCAGGCTGGTAACCAAAAAGCCGGTGTTGCCCGGCAAAGAAGAACTGTCCACAAACCCCCGCAGC
>CALCSA010000376.1 GCA_937894185.1 uncultured Clostridia bacterium
GCCGGAAACCGCCGGGGGCGATGCCCAACGCTTCTTGCGGGAGCCTGTTCCTCCAATCCCGTCAGAACCGATTCCAACTGCTCCAGACGGCTAAGTTTTTCATTCATGCTTTTTTTGCCGGGAAGGTCCATGGTCAGCCGCTCCTGCTCCAGCGCGGCAACGTCCCCCGCCAGCTGCTCCGCCCGAACCTTGTCCAGCTCCACCGCGTCCAGCACGATTTTAGAGACAGCCTCCCCCGGCAGGAAGGGAGCATCCTCGGTATCCAGAGCCGTGTGGCCCAGCCGCACCAGCTCCCGGATGATTCTGACCACGGTTTGCTGCTCCCCCTCCAGAATGCGGCGAAGCTCTCCTTCCTCCGAGGCCAGACGGGCGGTCACTTCGGCAAAGGAGGCGGTGTCGAATATCTGGGAGAAAATCTCCTGCTTTTCGGTGCTGTTGGCCTCAATTAGCTTGGCGAATTCCCCCTGCGCCAGCATAACGGTCTGCTTGAACTGGCGGTGATCCAGCCCAAGTAGCTGAATGATTTGGGCATCTACCGCCCGGCTGCCCGAAAGGATATCCCCGTCCGGCAGGGTCAGCTCGGCCTTTTCCCCTACCTCCCGCAGGGTGCCGTCCCGTTTGGGGGTGCTCTGCTTGGGAGCACGGTACACCTGATAGGTTTGGTTCCCCAGCAAAAACTGCAGGGTGACGCTGCAAGTCTCGTCCTCTCCGGCAAAGTGGCTTTTAAAGCTTTGGGACTGCCTTGCGTCCCCACTGGCACTGCCGTACAGAGCGAAGGAGATGGCGTCGAACAGAGTGGTTTTCCCCGCCCCGGTGTCCCCGGTGATGAGGAAGATTTCTTCTCCCCCCAAGGCGGAAAAGTCCACCTCCTGCGTGCCGGCATAGGGCCCAAAGGCGTTCATGATCAGTAAAAGGGGCCTCAACTTTGGGTCACCTCCCGCCTTTCTTCCTCCAGCCCTTGAATAATTTCTTCCAGGATTACCTTATGCTCCTCGGGCAGTTCCTCCCCGGTGCTCTCCCGGTAGAAGCGGGCGAAGTGCTGCTCCATGGAAAGCCGCTGCCGGGCCGCCCCAATTTGAATCGCCTCGCCGTCAGGCTCCCGGAAGGGCAAAGTAACCCCTAAAATCCGGGGGAAAAGGGTGCGGAGCTTTTCCATGGCGTAGAGCACCCCTTCGTCGGATAGTTCGGCGAATACGTAGTCTTCAAAGCCTTTGTTCTGATGCAGATCCGGGTTGATCAGGTCGTCAAAACAGCCTGCGATCCGCCGGACATCATGGAGAACAGGTACCGGAATCTCCCGGATGCCGGCGGTGCTCCCGGGAGCACCCAATTCCACCAGAGTCACCGATTTGCGCTGGTTCTCCTCCGACAGAGAGTACTTGAGGGGGGAGCCGCTGTAACGGGCCACCTCCCCCACCCGCTGGGGGGCGTGGAGATGCCCCAGAGCGGCGTAGTCAAAGTCCTGAAAGACAGCGGCCCCAACGGCGTCCATCCCGCCGACGCTCAATTCCGATTCACTTTGAATCACCGGTTCCAATCCGGCAAAAAAGCCGTGGGCAATCATCACATTGCGGACACTGCTGTCCAACTGAGGAAGGTTTTCCCCCAGCAGAGCATCGTAGGCGGCCTGAAAAGTCCGTGCGCCGCTGTCGGGAAGCAGAGCGCGGACATCGGCGGGGAAAAGATAGGGCAGCAGCCAGAACACCACCGGGCCGTGGCGGTCGGTTAACGTCACCCGGAGCATCTCTTTTCTGGGCTTGCCCGCTATGTGATACCCCACAGAACGGAGCAGTGCCCCTGCAAATTCCAGCCGGGCGCCGCTGTCGTGGTTGCCCGCCACCGCCAACACGGGAATCCCCAGCTCCAAAGTGGCCCGGCTCAAAAATCGGTCGAACAGCGCCACCGCATCCGCCGCGGGAACCGGCCGGTGGTAAACATCTCCGGCAATGACCAGAGCCTCCACCTGCTCCTGCTCCATCAGCTCCAGCAGCCAGTCCAGAAAATGGGCCT
>CALCSA010000377.1 GCA_937894185.1 uncultured Clostridia bacterium
CACCAAATATATAGTAACAGGATACTCTGGCAGGTGCTGGGGATGTAGCGGAGGTTTACTCCTTCGGCTGTTGTCCGTTTCCTTGTTTTTGTAGTCGTATTTTGAGTAGCCCAGATCACTTTCAAGCTCCGCATCCAATGCTGTCTGGATTGTCTCCGCCGTCAGCATCTTCACAAAGTTGTGGACATCTTCCATTATTCTGGACACTACCGAATATTGGATACTGGCCATATTGGCGGTGGTTCCGGGGGGCAATTTACCGGCAGTTATCCCCTGCCCCTATAGGGGTGGCTGACCAGTGATTACGGCTGGCGTACCCATCCTGTCACCGGGAACCGGGATTTTCATACCGGCATCGATCTCAGCGGATTTTGGCACGATGATGTCCGGGCCGTGGCCGATGGGGTGGTATATCAGGTATCCAACGATGGATTTTACGGCAACTTTTCCTAATCCGGCATGATGATGGTCTGTATTCCTTCTACGCCCACCTGTCTCAGCAGCTGGTGGGCGTTGGACAGCGGATACGGCGTGGAGGGTGGCCAGCCCGGCCTTGACCCCAATGTGGGACTATCCATCGAACATCATCTGCATTTTGGTATCTATGCCAGCCCCAGCCGCAGCAGTCATTTAGACCCCAAACAATACTTATCCAAAAACTAAGAGAGTTGGCAAAATTTTTGCCAACCCCCTTATGCTGAATCAGCAAAAACAAAAACAGGCAGGGAAAAGCCCTTGCCTGACCGTGAAGGAAATATCACTATGGAATTCGGAATTGTCTATACTGCAAGTGAGGGTGCGTTTCAGATGGAGGTATTTACGGGAGAGGTGATCGCGGCAGAATGCCGTGAGAACGCCATGCATATTGCGGAAAGTCAGGCAGCTCACCCCTACCAGGAGCTGGCGGTTCATGTGCGCCTGAATTCCAAGGCACATATTCAGATTCTGCCCGGCCCAAAGCTTATAGCAAAAACCTGTGTGTATAAAGTACGAGGTTCTGACCGATCCTTTGGCCTTAAAGGTTTTTACTTCTGACAATTTTGAAACAGTAACCGAAGCAGAATTTCTCCTGCGATTGCAAGAGGAGTATACAGGCCGATCGGCACTCTCTTTTGAACTGATTGCTTACGGGGTGGGAAAATGGCTCTCCTAAAAGAAAGGGGTATAGTGGATACCGACCTTGATAAAACAGTAAAACCGATTGTTGATTCAAAGGATTTCCGCGAATTTGTTATAACAAGGGGCGTTTTCATATCGCAAGCAGCGAACCGTGCTCAAAGACGTATATGACCGGTTGCAAAAAAAGGCAAAGAGCCATGTGGAGTAGACATGGTATTCTCTAAAATCGGTTGGTAAAAATTTTGCCAACTCTCTCAACCTGTACAAAGGAGTGACACCATATGCGTTTCCCCAGCATCCTCGTATCTCCTGCCCTGACAATCCCCAAGGCCGAGCTGGAGCACATGGAGCGCACCGGCCTTTTGATGGGCCGCTTTTACGACTGGATGCGGCAAAACAACCTGCTGCCAATCCATGCACCCCCGCCACGGGACGCTCTCTGCCGGGCGGCAGCAGTGCACGATATTGGCAAGGCGCTAATCCCGGCGGCAATTCTCAATAAGCCGGGCAAACTGACCCCGGCAGAATTTGAGGTTATCAAGGAGCATACCCACCGAGGTATAGGGCTGCTTCGGCAGCAGAATAAATCTGATTCCGTGATGCTGGCCGTTTGCCGCCACCATCATGAGCGGTGGGACGGCTCCGGCTACCCGGACGAGCTGTCTGGCAAGAGTATCCCTTACCCTGCCCGGCTCATGGCGGTGGTAGATGTCTACGATGCTCTAACCCATGAACGACCCTACAAGGGCGCTTACAGCAAGGATGCAGCCCTGCAAATCATCCGGCAGGGCTGTGGCACACAATTTGACCCTGCCATTGGTGGGGCCTTTTTAAATCTTATGGAATAAAGGAAGGAGGGCAGGTAGATGAAAGGCTTTGTGAGAATTCCCAACCGCATTTTTAACTGCGAATTGAAAGCCAGTGAACTGCTGGTATTTTGCTATCTCACAAGCAAGAAAAATCATCTGTCTGCCCTCACTATCCGGCATGAAACGGTGGCCAATGCTCTGGGCCGCTCCCGCAACACAATCCTGTCTGCATTCAAGGGCCTTGCTGAAAAGGGGCTGGTGACCCAGCAGATTCAGTATAAGGGCGGTTGGCAAGTAGCCAGCCAATACCACATCACCCATCTGCCCGGCGGTTGGTTTAAGCTCCCAAGGGGTATTTTCCGCTTGCAGCTAAATAAAAGTGATTTTGCGGTGTACCTTTTCGTCCTACGCTGCGTCAACGCCAAGGATCATGGCTGGCCGTCTACCAGCCAAATATCACAGGGATGCGGTATCTCCAAACCCAGAGTGCGGCAGATCGGGAAGACGCTAGCCAGTATGCTGTTGATCAGCAAGGCACAGTATGTGAAACAGTGTGGAGCATACGGCCACAATCACTTTGATGTAATCGCTCTGGCTGTCCGGGAAGCGCTCCTGAAGCTCTACCGGAAAAATAGAAGGCAGTCCATAGCCGATGTGCTGTGGACTGCCTTCTATTTCCTGTGCCCGTGGTTGGCCATACCTATTCAGACACCGGTAGATTTACTCTCCGGCCTACTTAAAGCCAAGCCGGGAAAGGATATTTTTTTACGAATTTGAAGTGGGTAAATAATTGGGCACCATGTATTAGACCCACTTAGGCTACGATGCAATAAAAGAAAGAATAGAAAGCTTATACCCTACGTATATCTAAGCCTAAGAGAGAATAGGGCTTTTCTGTCGCGGTCATGGACGGTTTGGAGCTCTAGCGCTTTTTCTTTTTTATTGCATGGCCAGTGTAACCTGTTCAGCTACTCTATTTGCTTCCGGCAAGCAGAGCAAAGCAAAAAAGCCCCTGCCTTCCAAAGAAGTGAACAGGACCAGTAAAAACGGACAATAGACAAGAAGCCCCCTGATGTAGGAAA
>CALCSA010000378.1 GCA_937894185.1 uncultured Clostridia bacterium
GCCTTCTTTTTTAACGGAGAAGGGGAGCTGGCCGGCTATCAGGATAAGATTGCCGAGGGCCCCCTGGAGCTGGAGCTACAAATCCCTCCGGAAACCGAGGTCAAGCTCTTTGAAACCCCCATGGGGCCTGTGAGTATCCTCATCGGCTCCGATGCCTACAACTTTGAATGCGCCCGCATTGCAAGCCGGTTGGGAGCCAAAATCATTCTTTGCCCCAACGCCTTTCTGAATGAGTACACCCCGGTGGATTCTTCTTTGGGGCCCAACATGAGGGCTCAGGAAAACCGGATGTACGCTGTGCAGAGCAGTCTGGTGGGGGAGACGGGGCTGGGCTTTTCTCTGGAAGGGGGAGGGCGAATCTTTGCCCCCAACGAGCTGCTCCGCCACAAAAACGGAGTGGTGGCCAAAACCTCCGGCTGCCACGAGCCGGACCTTGCCTGCATCAGTTTGGATCTGGACCGGCTGGATGCCATCGGCAATCCCTACACGCAGGATAAAAACCGTGAGTTTATGCAACAATACATTGATCGCCTGTACTGATCGTCCGCTCCATATTACTCAAAGGAGGCCACGGCCTTGAACCTGCCCAACAAGCTCACCATGTTGCGAATTTTTATGATTCCCCTGTTTCTCGTCTTTTTTTTGGTTGACATTCCTCACCACTACCTGTGGGCGCTGTTGGTCTTTGGGCTGGCCTCCCTCACCGATATGGCCGACGGCATGATTGCCCGCAAACAGGGGCTGGTCACCGACTTTGGTGTGCTGATGGACCCCTTGGCCGACAAGCTGCTGGTGATGGCCGCCATGATCTGCTTCATTCCGGCGGGGATTGTCCACGCGGTGGTCGTCATCGTCATTCTTTCCCGGGAGTTTTTGGTCACCTCCATCCGGCTGGTGGCGGCGGGCAAGGGAGTCGTCATCGCCGCCGATAAAATGGGAAAGCTCAAAACCATCAGCCAGATGATCTGGATTTGCCTGGGCCTTCTGTGGCTGGGGCTGCAAGGCTGGGGGGGTGCTGCCGCTTTGTGGTATCTTTATCGGTATGTCTTTACCGGTCTGGTGGTGACGCTAACCGTTATCTCCGGCATTAATTACACGGTAAACAACCGCTCTCTCTTTGCCGACGCATAGCCATTGAAGAAAAATTTTATGAAAAAGCCGGGGGCATCTTGCACCGGCTTGACATATACTGTAAAATAGATTCAATATCTGCGAAGATCGGGGAAGAGTACCTGCACCCTTCTAATTCCACCACAGAGATTGCCGTCACCGGCTGAAAGCGGCATAGGGAAAAGGAACGCAGGGAAGTGCGCCCCGGGAGCAGGCGTTAACAGCGCCCGCCTTGCCTGCGTTACCGGGCTGCCAAGAGACAAATCAGAGTGGAACCGCGGAAAAATCCGCCTCTGTTGTGCTGTTACAGGCACTGCGGGGGTATTTTTATAGCTCCCGCACACAACTTACAGTGGGAGTGATTTTTGTGTTCAAGGAAATGAAGGCGGATATTCGGGCAATCCGGGAACGGGATCCGGCGGCCAGAAGTACTCTGGAAGTGTTGTTGCTCTATCCGGGGCTTCACGCTCTGATGCTTCACCGCCCCGCCCACTGGCTCTATCAAAAGGGCCTGCCCTTTTCCGCCCGGGCCATCAGCCAGTTTTCCCGCTTTTTGACGGGGATCGAGATTCATCCCGGAGCCAAAATCGGCCGGGGAATTCTCATCGACCACGGTTCGGGAGTGGTCATCGGCGAAACGGCGGAGGTGGGGGACGGCTGCACCCTCTATCAGGGAGTGACTCTGGGAGGAACCGGAAAAGACACCGGCAAACGCCATCCCACCCTTGGGAAAAACGTAATGGTGGGGAGCGGCGCCAAGATACTGGGCCCCTTTAAGATTGGGGACGGAGCCAAGATAGCTTCCAACGCCGTGGTGCTGCAGCCCCTGCCGGAAGGCGCCACCGCCGTAGGCGTTCCCGCCCGGGTGGTGCGGGTCAAGGGGGAAAAAGTGCGCCAGCAGCTGGACCATGTCCACATCCCCGACCCGGTTTCTCAGGAACTGTGCAAGCTGCAGGTGGAGCTGCGCCGTCTGCGGGAGCGAATGGATCAAATGGAACAGGAAACAATAAAACAGGACGTTCATCAAAAAGAGGAGAGCAACCATGAAGCTGTATAATACCCTGACCCGCCAAAAAGAGACCTTTGTTCCTCTGGAGGAGGGACGGGTCAAACTATACGCCTGCGGACCTACCGTCTACAACTACATCCACATTGGAAACGGCCGGCCCATCTGCGTCTTTGACGTGTTGCGCCGTTATCTGGAATACAGGGGCTATCTGGTTACCTTTGTCCAGAACTTTACCGATGTGGACGATAAGATCATCAAGAAGGCCAACGAGGAAGGCGTCTCTCCCGAGGAAATCGCAAACCGCTACATTATGGAGTACGAAATCGACGCCAAGGGCCTTGGCGTGCGGGAGGCAACCATCCACCCCAAAGCCACCGAGACCATGCCGGAAATCATTGCGCTGGTCAAGGAGCTGGAGGATAAGGGCTATGCCTATGCGGTGGAGGGCAACGTCTACTTCCGCTCCCGGAAGTTTGAGGAGTACGGCAAGTTAAGCCACCAGCCTCTGGAGGAGCTGGAGGCGGGGGCCCGCATCGATGTGGCAGACCAGAAGGAGGACGGCCTCGATTTTGCTCTGTGGAAGTCCGCCAAGCCGGGGGAGCCCTCCTGGGATTCCCCTTGGGGCAAAGGAAGACCCGGCTGGCATATTGAGTGTTCCGCCATGGTCCGCAAACATCTGGGCAACTCCATCGATATCCACTGCGGCGGGCAGGACCTGATCTTTCCCCACCACGAAAAC
>CALCSA010000379.1 GCA_937894185.1 uncultured Clostridia bacterium
AGTGGACGAGGACGATCATCTGCTGGATCTGGACATAGATTCCTACGACGAGGACGATGAAGAGTACGGGGAGGAGGACGGGGAGCTCTACCGCCCCGCCATGGACTTTTCCGAGTACAACTCAGTGGAGGATCGCCGGGATGTAGCCATCGACATCGCCCGGGTCAAGCTGTGGCTGGTAATTCGGCTGCTCTTTACCGCAATTCTGGCGGGAACCCTCTTTTATCTAGTGCTTTCCGCCAAGTACCTCAAAATGCCTTTGCCCGCCTTTCTGGCTCCCGAGCTTCATCTCAAGCCTTACCTTCTGACCCTCACCGTCCTTTCCGCCCTCACTGCTATAGTGGGCAGCTCGGCCATGGGTGGCGGCCTGATCAGCCTGTTTAAAGGGCGGGCCAACTCGGATACGCTGGCGGCCCTGGCCATGTTGGGTGCCATTGGGCAGTGTGTCTTTGCCATCATCCGCTCCGGTACCGAAGCGATACAGCCCGAGGCACTGACCCTCTATTGCGCCGTGGCCGCTTTGAGCATGCTCTTCAATGCACTGGGCAAGATGACCATGATCTCTCGGATTCAGGCAAACTTTAAGATCATCTCCTCCGACCGGCCCAAAAAGGCGGTGCTTTTGGCGGAGGATGAAAGCTTTTGCCGTCACTTTGTCAAGGGGACTCCCCGTCGGCCTACGGTGGCCATTGCCGCCAAGACGGACTTCTTCACCGATTTCCTCGCCCTTTCCTACTCCGATAAATACGATGTGGGGATCAACCGGGTGGTGGCCCCCATTTGTCTGGCGGGGGCCGCAGTGGTGGGGATTCTCACCTTCATCTTCACCAAAGGCCAAATGATGTCCGCTGTCACCGCCATGACCGGTATCCTCTGCGTTTCCGCCACCTTTTCCGCCACCTTTATCGAGAACATCCCCCTTGGCAAGCTCACCGGAAAGCTGGCTCCCAAAGGCGGCATGGTCAGCGGCAACAAAGCCGTGGAAGATTTCTGTGATATCTCGGGACTGGTGCTCTCGGAAAACGATCTCTTTCCCAAGGGGCATGTTCAGATCCATGGCATCAAAGCTTTGGAGCACGGCCGGGTGGACGAAGCCATTCTGGATGTAGCCAGCGTGGTCTGTGCCGCAAACAGCGCCATGAGCCATGTCTTTTTGGAGATGATTGGCGGCAACCGGCAGATGCTGAAAAAGGTGGAGAACATCTCCTACGAAAACGGCCGGGGCCTTTCCGCCTGGGTGGATTCCCGCCGGACCCTGATCGGCAATGCCAGAATGATGGAGGCCCACGGCATTGCCCTATCGGAAGAAAACCTCAACTCCAAGCTGGTGCAGGAAGGTGGCGAGGTGTTCTTTCTGGCAGTGGGCGGGGAACTGGCCGCCCGCTTTATTGTCAGCTACCATATCCACGAGGAGCTGGCTCTGGAGCTGGACCGGATGGCCGCTCTGGAAAAAGTCCTCATCGTCTACACTGTGGATCCCAATCTGAACCCGGAAAAAATCTGGTCCCTTTACGGGTATCCCCAGCATCTGGTTAAGATTATCCCCTCCGAGCTCCATGAGCAGTACCATGCTCTCACCGCCCCCCGGCAGGAAGCCATGGCGGAAATTGCCTACACCGGGCGCGCTTCTGCCATGGTGGGTGCTCTCAAAGCCTGTGTGGCGGCCCGTTCGTCCATTCTGGCGGCCACGATGGTGCAGTTGATTCAGATCGCTTTGGGTTACGGGCTGTTGGCGCTGGTGGCGTTTTTAGGCACGATAAACACCGTGACGGTACCGGTTCTGGCGGCCTATCAGCTGTTCTGGTTTGTGGTGATCTGGCTGGTTCAAAAAATACG
>CALCSA010000380.1 GCA_937894185.1 uncultured Clostridia bacterium
CTTCGCCTCAGCACCAGCTGAAGGGTCGTGGCTCCCACGCAAAACCATATCCACGCCACACGTTGGCAAATGTATTACCGCTGCGGCAGCGACAACCTTCGCCTCAGCACCAGCTGAAGGGTCGTGGCTCCCACGCAAAACCATATCCACGCCACACGTTGGCAAATGTATTACCGCTGCGGCAGCGACAACCTTCGCCTCAGCACCAGCTGAAGGGTCGTGGCTCCCACGCAAAACCATATCCACGTCATACGCCGGAACTTTATCAACATCACAGGTGGATCGCCTGCTTCAAGGATTCATCCACCTTTTTAAAATAGGAGGTTACCTGTTATGATTCGCAAAATTAAGACTCAGGACCGGGAGACCTTTATCGCCCTAGGCCGAGAATTCTATCATTCCGAGGCGGTGCTTTCCCCCATACCGGAGGAGCATTTTGCCCGCACCTTTGACGCGGTGCTTTCCGGCAGCCCCTACGCCGATGCCTTGATGGTGGAGTGGGAGGGTCAAACCGTAGGATACGCCATTCTGGCCCTCACCTGGTCCAACGAAGCGGGAGGCATGGTGCTCTGGCTGGAAGAACTCTACATTCTGCCCGACTTTCAGGGCAAAGGGCTGGGCAAAGAGTTTTTTGCTTACGTGGAGGAACAATACGCTCAGAAGGCCCTGCGGTTCCGTTTGGAAGTAACCGAGGACAACACCGGAGCCATCCGGCTGTATAACAAGCTGGGGTATCAGGATTTCGACTACCGCCAGATGATCAAGGAGCTGTAATTTCTGTTGCCGCCCCTCTGCTTTTGTGCTATGATAATTCTCAGGGAAAAAGGGATTCCTGTCCCATTGGATGGGGACTTTTTCCGTCTGCTTTTGCAGCGCCGACATCCCACGGCCTTGCCGTGACCACGGGTGAAAGGACTCTTATGATCATCTATCCCATGAAGGCCAAAACAGTGCCTTGCATCGCCGCGCTGGAGCGCCTTTGTTTTTCCGAGCCCTGGAGTCAGGCTTCTCTGGAAGCAGAGCTGCGCAATCCTCTGGCCACGTGGCTGGTGGCGGAAATCGGCGGACAGACGGCAGGCTATGCCGGAATCCACCAGGTGCTGGACGAAGCCTGCGTCACCAATGTGGCGGTAGATCCGGCCCACCGCAGAAAAGGCGTCGGCAAAGCTTTGATGCTGGCTCTGGAGAATATTTGCCGCCGGGAAGGTTCCGCTTTTCTCACCTTAGAGGTGCGGGAGTCCAATCAGGGGGCAATCGCCCTCTACCAGAACCTTGGCTTTGAAGAAGTGGGGCGGCGCAAACACTACTACACCCACCCCACCGAGGATGCGTTGTTGCTGACGAAATTTTTTGCCCGGGAGGCGACCCTGTGAAAATCCTAGCCATCGAGTCCTCGTGTGACGAGACTGCCGCCGCTTTGGTGGAGGACGGCAGAACCGTCCTTTCCTCGGTGATATACTCACAAATTGAAGAACACCGCCTGTATGGCGGCGTGGTACCGGAAATTGCCTCCCGCCGCCACACCGAGCAGATCGCTCAGGTGACCCGCCGTGCTCTGGAGCAGGGGGGCATCTCCCTGTCCCAAACCGACGCCATTGCCGTCACCTTTGCCCCCGGGCTCATCGGCGCTCTGCTGGTGGGCGTGAACTTTGCCAAGGGCCTTGCTCTGGCCACCGGCAAACCCCTCATTCCCGTTCACCACATCCGGGGCCATATTGCCGCCTGCTATCTGGCCCACCCCGACCTTACCCCCCCGTTCCTCTGTCTGGTGGTGTCGGGGGGCCACAGCCACATCATAGAGGTGCTGGACTACACCTTTTTCCGGGTGGTTGGCCGCACTTGGGACGACGCGGCGGGAGAAGCCTTTGACAAAGCCGCCCGGGTGATGGGGCTTCCCTACCCCGGGGGAGTGCAGCTGGACAAGCTGGCCGCAACCGCCCGGCCCGGAACCTATCACCTTCCCACCCCCAAGGTAGAGGGGCATCCCTACGATTTTTCTTTCTCCGGCCTTAAAACTGCCGTGGTGAATTTGGTTCACAACGCCAACCAAAAGGGGGAATCTTTGGACAAGGCCGCTCTGGCCGCCGACTTTGCCGAGACGGTGGCGCAGGTGCTTTCCTCCCGGCTGATGGCCGCCGCTCAGGAGCTGGGCTACCGGACTCTGGTCTGTTCCGGGGGAGTCAGCGCGAACTCTCCGCTGCGGGCCAAGCTGGAGGAAAAAGCCGTTCAGGCGGGCGCCTCTCTCTACCTGCCTCCCCTGAGCCTTTGTGGTGATAACGCCGCCATGATCGGCTCTCAGGCCTACTACGAGTATCTGGCGGGGAATCTGGCGGGGATGGAGCTCAACGCCCGGGCCAGTCTGGATATTTCCCGATGAGAGGGGACCTCTTTGACCGGATGATCAGTCTGGTGTTTCCCAGAGGCTGCGTCCTCTGCGGAGCCACCGTGGCTTTTGACGATCTGGTCTGCTCCCGCTGTGTCCCCGACCGATCGCAGGAGGGGCTTTGCCTGTTTTGCGGAAAAGCCCACTACTCCTGTCGTTGCAGGGAGGATCAGTGGGCTTTTGAGGGAGCCGCTGCCGCTCTATATTACCGGGAAGAAACCCGGAGAGCCCTGCTCCAGCTGAAGAAGCTGCCCGACCGCCGAATCGCCCGCTATCTGGCGGGGGAAATGTATCTCTGCCAACACAGGGAATTCCCCGGGGTCCCCTTTGATGTGATCACCGAGGTTCCCATGCACCCGCAAAAGCTGGAACAGCGGGGCTTTAATCAGGCGGAACTGCTGGCGGGACAGCTGGCGGTTCTTGGGGGCATTTTTCACCGGATGCGCCTGTTGACCTGCTCCGGCTCGGCGGAATCCCAGCACACCCTTGGCCGGAAGGAGCGGTTTGCCGCCGCCCATGACCGATATTCCCTTGGGGGGGATGTCCGGGAGAAAACCGTGCTGCTGGTGGACGACGTATTCACCACCGGGGCCACCGCTCAGGCCTGCGCCGCCTGCCTCATGGGGGGTGGCGCCCGGGAAGTATATATCCTGACGGCGGCGGTTACGCCCCTTTTGGCAACGCTGCCGTGAATCCGTCCCGATTTAAACGCTTTCGGTTAGGAAACAAGGCCACAGAAACTGTAAAGTTGAGGGAACAACATGCAGACCATGACCAGCCTGGCCTTTTTATATGTGATACTGCCTGTGGCCATGGCGGTTTTTTTGCTTTGTCCCCCTGTTTGGAGGCAGGGCGTTTTGCTGGCGGTTTCTCTGGGATTTTTCCTCATGGTGCAGCCCTCTACCTTTCCCCTGTTGCTGGCCT
>CALCSA010000381.1 GCA_937894185.1 uncultured Clostridia bacterium
GGGTGAGCATCGAACCCTATCCCACCCCCAACATCATCGAGCAAGACTTTTCCGCAATTCTGGAAACGGTATCCTTTACCGATAAGATTATCTTTGGAAGGCTCAACTACAATAAGATGGTGACCGCCTATTCCGGGTATCAGGGGTATTACAACCAGCTGGCAGATCAGACCATTGAGTTTTGTATACAGCACAACATTGATTATCACATCAAGGAGGGAACTCAAACTGTCAACGTATCTAATGTTATTGGCGATTCATCCGGAACATGTAGAAAACATCCTGCTCGGAAAAAAGCAATATGAATTTCGTAAAGTACGTTGCAGGGCAGATGTCAACAAGATATTGATCTATGCTACCGCCCCGCAAAAAATGGTTGTTGCCGAAGCGGAAATTGAGGAAATCATTGAGGATGAAGTAAATGAGGTTTGGAAACAAACAAAAGCATTGGCCGGTATCACGCATTCGTTTTTTCAGTCTTACTACGAAGGCAGAAAGAAGGCGGTTGCCTATCGGCTGAAAAATGTGGAGGCGTATGCACAACCCAAACATTTATCAGACTTTGGTATCAGCCATGCGCCACAGTCCTTTGTTTATGTCAACGTTGCGATCTAATCAATATCCATCATTATAAAAAAGTGGTTGTCACATGACAGCCTCTTTTTTTATGCAACTTTAAGTGAGGTGATCATTTGCTGGAAAGCATTATTCTGTTTATATTTTTCTTTTTTATTGGTGCATGGCTACTGATCGGTGATCTCTGCCCGGCCCCATCTCGGGCGGTGAAAGCTACCGTGGCCGGATACCACCAGAAGGAAAAAAACTCCCGTATTAAGGAGCTTTCTGCCACGCTGGCCGGGAAGCTCCTGCCTTTTATTCACATAGGTAAATATAAGCGGATTCGCTTGGAAAATACTCTGCGTTCAGCCCATATCAAGGATACGCCGGAAGAATATTTGTCTAAAACTCTGGCTAACGCTTTAATTAATAGCGTGTTTTGGGTGGCTCTGGGACTGCTCCTGTCTCCCATGCTAGGGCTGGCCGCTGTCGGCTATTGCGTGTTTTTGTACCATCAGGAGGCCCGCCGGGCCGATAAAGCAGTAAAGCAAAAAAGGGAGCGGATTGATCTGGAGCTGCCCCATCTGGCCAACACCATAGCCCAGGAGCTACGGCAGGGTCGGGATGTGGTGCGGATGCTCACATCCTACAGCGCCGTCTGCGGGGATCTCCTGAAAATGGAGCTGGAAATTACCCTTGCGGACATGGCCACCGGCGTTCGCAAGGATGCCCTCCAGCGCCTCAGTAACCGGGTTGGCTCCCTTGGATTATCTCAAATCTGCCGGGGGCTGCAATCAGTCATGGATGGAAATGACGAGCGCAGCTATTTCCAGACTACCGCCGCCCGGTTGGAAATGATGCAAGATCAGCAGACCGAGCGATTCATTCAAACCCTGTTTATTAAGATTAAACCCTACAGTATCGGGGTGCTTTGCTGCATGATTGCCATTTTATTAGTGGCTGTTGTGCTATACGTACAAAACGGAATATAACAATAAAAGGAGTAAAAAGACATGCTGAAAAACAAACTGTTAAGCTTTTATGTAAAACAGCAAATCAAAGCTACTGAGGTGTGGGAAACCCTGCAAAACAAGGATGGCAGCGTCACCGGCGACATGGGTATCTGGGTGTTTATTATCTGTGCAGTAGGCTTGCTTATTGTGGGACTTCTGGTCAACTATGTTCGTGACAATGGATTCCCGGCTCTGGTCAATCGGCTGGAAGAAATCATGAACTTCTCTTAGTGTGGTAAAGACATGGAGCGTATTAGGAAGCAAATACGGGATAGGCGAGGTACCCTGCTGGTAAACGCCTATCCCGCTGTCATTATTACGGCAATTGTCATGGCGGTGCTGCTGACTATCACGCCGCCGCTGCTTCGCAAGAATACCGTTGATCGCATCAACAATCAAGTGGCCCGGTATGTAGAGATTCAAGGCGACATTTCAGTTGCTCAGAGTGAGTTTGATCGGCTGTGCCGAGCAAAGGAACTGAAGCTGGACAACCCCTCTGTGTATGTGGATGCCAACACCATGGACGGTAGTAAAATCCAACTAGAGGAAGAATTTACTGTCTACATTGAGTATGACAACATCTATGAGATTGGCACCATTGCCAAGATCACCAAACGGGCCACCAGCAAGGCCACAGGCCGCTCGGAAAGATATCGGAAATGAGGGGGATGCCATTGCTCAAAAAAATCTGTAATGCCTTGCGGGGCAAAAGCGGCAGCTCCCTTGTGGGTATGATGATTGGCCTGTTGTGCCTTGCCCTGATCGGCTCCCTGCTGCTGGAGTATCGGCAGGGGCAAATCATTGCCACGGATGTGGAGGAAATGGTACATAAGGCCACCGTTACCATGGCGGTCAACAACAGTTACAACGCCTTTACCGGGGTGCGGGAATCCCGCAGCAATGCCTATGGCGCTTTGGGGGACGGCGGTTGGGCCGACATTGCCAACACCACCGACCTCAAGCGCCAGCTGCGCAAGCTGTTCAATTTCAAAAACAGCGGCAGCAAGCTGATCAACCAGAACAGCCGAGGTACGGAATTTGTACTGGACATCCGCAGCATTGAGTATATCAACGAGCTGTCGGACTCCGAAACCCTGCTGTTTGATGTGGAATACCAGTTGGAAATCCCCATGCGCTTTATGGGGGAGGTGGCCACTACCGCCGATATTCGCCATACCACCCGGGTAGCCTACAATCCCAAATACTGATTTTTCTTTATGGAGAGGAAGTGTATGTATCACATGAGAGTCAAGATTGACATGCAAAAAGCCCTTGCTTTATTGCTTGCCCTCCTGATTTCAATTTGCCAACCGACCATGACCGTGTTGGCGGCAGAAGCAGGGGGAGACGAAATTATCCCCATAGAGTTAACCGAAGAATCTGATTCGGATACGTCCGAAGGCGGGGACGATGTGGAGCTGGAACCTGAATCCCAGCCGGAAGCACCGGAGCAATCCCAGCTGGAGGAACCGGAACAGTCCCAGCCGGAAACCCCGGCAGACGATAAAGAAAAAAAGCCAGAAGAATCCGAACCGGAACTTCCCGAAGAATCTCTACCGAAAGTATCGGAACCAGAGCTTCCCGAAGAATCCCTGCCGGAAGTATCGGAACCAGAGCTTCCCGAAGAATCCCTGCCGGAAATACCGGAGCTGGAACCCCCCGAAGAAATTCTTCCAGAGCTACCGGAATTACCGCTTCCCGAAGTGCCGTTGCCGGAGGTAGAGGAAGAAGTTGTG
>CALCSA010000382.1 GCA_937894185.1 uncultured Clostridia bacterium
TTCCATCCAGCGGTTGGATATCCCGCCCAGCGTGGTGCTTTTGCTGGATTCCTCTGGCTCAATGGCGGAGCAGATGAAGCCTGCGGTGGAGGCGGCCAAAGCGTTTGTGCAGGGGCTTCCCGATAATGCAAGCGTTCAGGTGGTGGATTTTGACAGTACCGCGCGAAAGCTCCCCGGAACAACGAAATCGGAGGTGCTGAGCAGCCTGGACAGTGCCGTTACAGGTGGATCCACCGCACTGTATGACGCGGCGTTGATGGGGCTGAAGCTGCTGGAGGGTGCGCAGCGCCCCACTCTTGTGATGTTTACCGACGGAAAAAACGAGCCTGCCGCCGGCGGGCTGACCGATAAAAGCGTGGTTGTAGAGGCTATGAAAGCCGCCGACATACCGGTTTATACCATCGGCTTTGGCAAAGAGCATGCACCCACCGAGCCGGTAAAGAATGCAGGGGCAGGTACCGCAGAGGATCAGATCGATGAAGTGCGCACATCCAAAGGCTCTGACTTGGTTGACTTTGCGGAGATTTCAGAAGGAAAATATTACTCCGCCGGGGATCAAGATGCCCTCCGAAATGTATTCGCCGCAATTTCCGCCCGTTTGGGCAACACCTATACCGCAGTGTACAAACGTCCGCAGCAGGCAGCTGTTTCGGATATTCCTGTGGTGACAGTGGTTCTGGATTGCAGCGGCTCTATGAGAGAGCCGATTGAGGGCCAGGGCCAAAAAATGCGAATGGCAAAGGATATGTTTCGGGAATTCTTTTTGCAGATGCCCGACGGGATTATGACCCAGCTCATCACCTTTGAGGATGTGTGGCTGGAGCAGGTGCTCACCACCGATAAGGCTGCCATGTTACAGGCTGTTTCTGCGCTGGAGGGCGGCGGAGGCACCAATATTGTTGATTCGGCACAGCTCGCCTACGACACGCTAAGGGCTGTTCCCACCTCTAACCGAATTTTAGTGTTTCTCACCGATGCCGCCATGGAAGGGAAAGAGAACGAAAGGTTTGGTCAGCTTCTTACAAAAATAAATGAGGCCGATATTAAGAGCCTTTGGCTGGGCCTCGGGATGGAGCAGGAAGAGGATGAGCAAAACTTTGCCTGGGCGGCAGAAACCGCAGGGGGCAGCTATCTGTTACCCAACAGCGCCAAAGAGCTTAGCGATGGTCTGGACAAAATGCTGGGTGAAGTAAAGCGACCAACCTCCACCGACAAAACAGTTATCACCATGGGTATCACCCTGCCCGGAGAGGAAGGCAAGCTTCAGAGCTATTCTGCCAGCACAGAGCAAATCCTTTCACCGCTGAAATCTTCGGGCAAAACAGAGGCGCCGCCTCAGGCAATAAAGGTTTTGACCAATCAGCCTGGTGCGCAGCTTTTCGCCGGAAGCCCCCGTACAGGCAGCGAACCGGCCGCTGCTGCCGAAGATGACTTCGCGCAGTACAGCCCCGAGGTTGCCCAGCTGCTGTATGGCGGCGGCAGCCCCAGCACCGATACCAAAATCATCAGCCGGGTACCCCTTGGGGCAAAGGATAAAAGCAAGGGAATTGAAATGACTGCCACCGAGTATTACCGCTTGGGTAAGCTGCGGGGCATTGAAGCGCCCAAAGATATGCAATACCTTGCGGTCAATCTGCAGCTTCGCAATTTGTTTTCCGACCAGCCGTTTGAAATCCCTGATATTGCATCGCATTTCTATCTAAACGTCAATGATTTGGGGGCATACCCCGCCTCAATTATGACATGGCTTGCCCAAACACCCCTTGCAAATCCCGGCGAAAACGCAATTACCATTGAAGCCGGCAAAACGGCAACCGGTGTTTTAGTCTTTCTTGTACCTGCCCAGCAGCTTCTGGATTTGCAGATGAATTTTTACGATACCATACATGGCCATATCCAAATGCTACTGATGGGCGGCAAACAAAAAAGTGAGATGCAACTTCAAAAACTGCCGGATACAGCGCCCGAAAAGCTTTCTGATTTCTTTACGCTTACCATAAAAGCATACAGCGATGTGGACCGCATCCAGCAGCACAAAGCACCCAAGGATACGGTTTACCGCATTGTGGAGGGCGAAATCACCTCTCAGGTGCAGGCGCTGCTGGATATCTTGCCCGCCGAGTACTTCTTTCTGAATCTTGCGACCGATCGGGGAACGGTACGCATTCCAATTAGCCCCGTAACAAGCTATATCCCTCTGGGCTATTTACAGCCAAAGCTCCTGGCACCCGGGTCGGTTACGACCATCCGCTGGGTTTTTGCTGTTCCAAAGGAGCTTGCAGGCGTGGGTGCGGAGATTTACGGCAACATCGCCGCCGGCGCCATCCATATTCCGCTCAAGGGCGGAAGTGTATCGTCATCCATCGGCAAGGGTGAGTACAAAAGCGAGTGGATGGACATTGCGGTAAACGAGCTAAGCCTGCTGTCTGCGGAGGACGTTCATCGTCTTCAGCAGCGGCTTGCCGAGGAAGAATCCTTTGAGGAGGAACTCATCGAAGAAGAGTACACCGAGGATGAGTACACCGAGGATGAGTACACCGAGGATGAGTACACCGGGGACGAGTACATCGAGGAAGCGTCCAGCAAGGGCATCGTTTATGTGGTGGCCGATATCACCGTCCACGATAAAAAGGACGGCCTTGGCACCGAGGGCATCGCCGACGCATTCCGCTTTGTCAGCAATCGCATCCAAGATGGCAGCGCACAGGGCACAATTACCGTGGACGATGTGGGGCAAGATGGGCTTGGAGATTTCAGCGCGGATGAGCTTATCCTCCTGCCCGATGACTTAACAAACAGGCTGGCCTTGGGCATTAACGGCGACTGGAATGTCATGGACGGTGAAAGCAGACGCGGGTTGCTTGTGTTTGCTCTGCCCGACAGCCGGTTCACGCTACAATCTCCGCTTTTCCAAGGATTAAGGCTTGCACCGCAAAGCACAAACTTTTCCCGCAAAGGGTTGTTGACGCAACATGCGGAAATCGAAGAGGGAGACCAGAGCTTTGCCGAGGCGGCTGCCGGGGAAATCGAAAAGGTTGTGCGGCAATACCAAGGAGAGCAGGCGTCCAAGGCCCAAAGTGGCGGCCAAAAGCCCGAAGTGGTCACTCTGGTTCAAAGCACAGGCAAACATCATATCCCCTTTCCGGGGCTGAATGGGGCCGGGGCCAAGAGGCTGGCAGAGCCTCAAACGCCGGAAGAGGTTTTGAAGCTTCTGCGCGGGCTGGCATGGCGTCCCTCCTATGGACACAGCCCAAATGAATGGCGCGCAAATCTTTCGCCCCAAGCGGTGCTTACCCAGGGCTGGGGAAATGAATTTGACCTTGTGGCTTTGACAGAGCAGATGCTTTCCCGGCTGGGGCTAAGGCCGGATAGGATGGCTGTCCGCCTCACCAAGGAGGGAAAACAAGCCTTGGCCGCCTATCTCAAGCTGGAAGACCCCGATCAACTGGATATCCAGACCCTGCCTGCCCTTACATATCGGGATAGTAACAGCCGATACCAACTGCTGGTGGTTCCGTTTATGCAGGAATTTTCCCAGCTTGAGGGTTTGGTTTATCTGACACAAACAGAAAGCGAACAGATTGAATTAACCAGCGAGATGGCCGCCATCACCGTTACGGTGGAGGCAATCCCCCTTGGGGAGGCGGCAAAATCCGGCGGCTACTTGGGCATAAACAATCTGTTTGGCAGCTTGTCGGGCGGGGTAGGCGGGGAAGATGATACTGAAGCCGCCGATTCCGAAACCATCGAAATTGAACTGCTCAGCGAACAGCTGGAGCTGAAAGCTCTGAGCAACGATGCCATCGACATCGGCTTTGGCGTGGCCCAGGGGAAAGCCTACACAGCCTATCTGGAATCGCCCACGGGCCGGGTCATCAGTAGAGTGGCGATTGAAAAAAAGTATTATCAGCCCGTCCGTACAAAAATTACCGTGACGGTCCGTGGGGAGGACTATATCCACGAAACCACGCTTAAAAAGGGCGAAACGCTGGACAGCATCTTTACAACGCTTGGAATCAACCTGCCCGAGCTGCCCAAATACGCCCTCAAAGACCTCAACCGTGCTGTTGGACTCAGCCACAAGGGTGCAAATGCACCCAATGAGGTTTCCGCGCTGCGCTGGTATACCCGAAACAACCTCTACCGCTTTATCGGCGCCCAAACCTCCTTTGACGATAAGCTGGCAACAGATTTGGAACTGACCATTGGCAGAACCACAAAACCCCGCTGCATTGCCGTCACAGTACGAAAGCAGGAACAGGATGCGAAGATTGCCACCAGCATCGACCTTATCAGTGTTGTCAATCAAATCCACAACGGCAGCAAAGAGGCGCAGGATGCCTTTCATATTATGAGCGGGCTGACCGCCTCCCGGATGGAGGGTGTGGCGTTGGGAGAGCAGGGCTACGACTTCAGCACCATTTGGCAAAAGGCTCCCAAGGACGTGGTGACCTTGGTGCTGGGCAGCGACACGGCAGCTGCCAATCTTTCGGTTCTCCGGGAGGCGGGGCTCCCCGAAAAGCTGCTGCAAAGCATGGAAAACGCCGTAGGTAGAGGAAGCGACAAAATCTTCATCGTCCCGGATTTGCCCTCGGAAATAGACGGACGGAATCGTTGGGCATGGTTGGAGATCGATGGCCAAACCTATGAAACCATTGCCCTGCTGGACTCCGGCGAACACGGAGGCTTTGCCGAATATACCCTTTTGGAGACGCTCAAGGCTCCCGATGGTGACGCTTATGTACAGTATGCGGTGGGTGCAATGGTGGGTGTGGATGTTGGCCTGTGGTCGATGTGTGCGGCCGACCTGGTCACCGGTAGCTACGGGGAGGCCATCGAACTGGCAGCCGGCTACGCCAGCGCCGTTTCGGTGCATGTCCACAACTTTTTTGAAATGATGGGCGCCGCGAAAAGCGCAAGAGAGCTCTCACCTGACGGCATGGGCTGGAAAATGAAAACGGCGGATTCCACAAGCGTAATGATGCCCGGGAGCGGTGGTGGCGACCCATGGATGAATCAAGTCTCCGGCAAACAATACCTGCAGCTGGAGGTTGATGCAAAAATCCCCGGCCTTATAGAGGGCTTTGACGCGGGATTGCAGTTTTATTTTGATAAATATATCCTGTAGGAGGATGAGACAATGACAAAAACAATCTGTACGGCCTGCAACGCGGAGCTGGAATCGGAAGCCAAGTTCTGCCCCGATTGCGGTTCCCCCATACCGGCAGCGGCGGCACCCCAGCCCCAGCCATCATACCAGCCGCCCCCGCAAGCAGCCGCTCCCCCTCCCACCCTTGCCAAGACGGCGGAGAACAACGCGCAGCTGGGTGTCTTTGGATATGTTCTTACCATGCTGGCGCTTTCGATTCCTATTATAGGCGTTATCCTAACGTTTGTGTGGGCGTTCGGCGCAAAAACCAACCGCGCCAGAAAGAACTATTGCCGTGCGGTGCTCATTGTGGGCGGATTGTTTCTGCTGCTGGCAATTGTAGGTTTTGTTGTCAATTATAGCGCGCTCATGGAGCTTATCACCGTGCTGCTGGAATGATTCCGAGAAACGAAGGAGGATGTCATCCTTCAAATGATTTCAGATTGAACATAATACAGTATGAAAGGCGGACGTAACCATGGCATTTTTTGATAAACTGAGAGACAAAACAAGCGAGATGCTGGAAATCTCCAAAATCAACAACAAGATAAACGAAGAGA